>DATMEE010000086.1:0-10416 GCA_035557035.1 Phycisphaerae bacterium | reverse complement strand
GCAGACCGGTGAGCGCGATGGACGCCCGCCGTATGGCCGCCTGGCGAGGCCCCTTGCGAATGACGTATTCGCCCAGCCAACCGAAAAAGAACGCAGCCCAATAGGGAATGTGCTTCTTGACGCGGGGAATGCCGAGGCCGTCCGCCATCGCGTCGAAGTATTCGCGCTGGGTGACGTGCTCGTCCCCGGCAGCGATGAGAATCTGCCGCGCCGCGGCCGGCGCGCTACCCGCCAGTGCGATGGCGCGGACCGCGTCCTTCACGTAGGTGAATGCCATTTCATTGGCACCCGATCCGACGATGGCCATGGTGCTGTCGCGCAGGGCCGGCTCGACGTGCGTTTTCATGGTCCGATTGCGGGGGCCGTAGAGATAGCCCAGCCGGACGATGACCCATTCCATTTCCGGCGGGCATTGCGAGCGCACGATCTCCTCGGCTCGGAGCTTGGCCCGACCATACGGAAACCAGTGCGGCGGCATCGGCGTCGGTGTGAACTCGTCGAGGATCTCGCCGCCGGCGAACAGCTTCGGGTGATAAACGCCGCAGGAGCTGACGTGAACGAACCGCTTCACCCCCGCTTCCGACGCCGCGTCAAGAAGCCTTGCCGTGCCCTCCACCGTGGTTTTCTGAAATTCCTCCTCAGTTCCAACGATCTCGACGCGGGCGGCGGAGTGATATACCACCTCGCGATCCTGACAGGCACGGCGCAAGGAATCCAATTCATCCAAATCGGCCAGGACGGATTGGGCGCCGAACGACTCAACCTGGGACCGCTTGGAATCCGAGCGAACGATGGCGCGCACGTCGTCGCCGCGGGAGCGCAAATCTTCGATCAGATGACTGCCGACGAATCCCGTGCCCCCAGTGACAAGCGATTTCATTCGGGAAGTAATAAGTCAGAATCCGGAAAGACGAAAGCGATGTGAGCCCATGTGTGAGCAATTATCGAGTGACGTTTACGCAGCCTGGCCCGGCCACTTCGGAATCCAGCGATGGACGCGATTGCAATAGTCGATGTAGGACTGGCCGAAGCGATTGCGCAGCCGCGGTTCCTCCATGAGCGTCACCTGGTACTGAGCGAAGAGAATTCCAAGAAGCACAAGGACGAGAATTCCCATTGAGCCAAGATAAATTCCTTCGCCGACCACCGCTGTGATAAGACTGATCACGACAGGGTTTCGCACCCAGCGATAGGGGCCGGTCGCGACGAAGACCTTTGGCGGATCGAATTCGACGTGCGGTCCCTTGCCGAAACCGATCAACCAGGCCGAGCAAAAAACGTAGGCGGCGATGCCGATTGCGAATATCGCGGCGCCAAGGAGCATCCGAAAGCTGATCCAGAATTCGCGGATGTGAATTGAAAAGGAACCTGAGTTCCCCAGAATCTTCTCGCCGACGAAATAGAACAGTGAGGGAACAACACCGAGAATCAGAATTAGAAACCCGAGCGTATAGACCACACCTTTCATCGCGAAAGGCTTGTGGGCGACGCCGGGCGAGACCGCTCCGCGCGGGTCAAATTCGGAAGGTGCTGATGCGATGGCCGTTTCGCTCCGCGTATCGCCTACCATCGGACCGCGAAACCTGCTGTCATCCACTTGCTGGATTCGACGGCATGCACGACCGCCAGCTCGCCGGGCTTGATCTCGCCCTCACGCACCATCTGGTCGAAATGCAGCAGGGTGGCCGAGCCGCCGCAGTAGCCGATTTTGTTGCTGCGGAACTTGATCTTGTCGCGCGTAATGTTCAGGCGATCGAGAAACGCCGGAATGTGATCTTCGTATAGCTGCGTCGTGGGGATTGACACGACGTAGTGATCGACGCTCCCGGGTTCGATGCCCATGCGCTTGGTGAAATTCACCAGGCCCTGGAGGAGCAGGGGCGCCGCATTGTCGTTGACCGCGGTGAAATCCTGCCAGAGGTGGTGCAGGCCGGCCTCGTACAATTCCGGAATCTGCTGACATGACTTCATCAGGTCGGCCGCGGCGCCGCCGGCGGTCATGCCCGACGGGCGGCCCGCACCGACGGATTCGACGAAGGTGTCCAGCACGCGATGCGAATTATCCTTTTCATCGGTGGCCTTCAGGACGACGGCGCCCGCGCCGTCGGCGAGAATCCACCGCAGCGCCGCATGAACCTTGTCGATCTTGGGCTGGTTGAAATAGCACGATCGAAGATAAATCGACGAAAGCTGGCTATAGCAAACCAGCGCGGTCTTATATCGCCCGGAGCGGATTGCGTCGAAAGCGATCTGCATGCTCTTGCCGACGCCTGAGCAGTTGGAGTGAATCTCCATTTCGGCGCAGGCCTGAATCGCCAATCGCTCCTGAAGGAGTGCGCTGGTCGGCGGAGTGCTTTGATCGTACGAGGGGCACGAAATGAGCAGCAGGTCGATTTCCTGCGCTTCCATGTCCGCCATTTCAAGGGCTTTGCGCGCTGCCTGCTCCGCCAACATGCTGAAGTTGTAGGTCATGTCGCCCGTTTCCGGGTCGACGGCGAAATGGCGGGTTTCGACGCCGCCGCGATCCAGCATCTTCTGGCCGAGGTTGCCGACGAAGCTCTTCACCTTGGCGGGTGCGTTGTCGAGAGGCCCCAGGATGGCTTCGACGCGATCATTTGGAATCGGCGGTCCGGGAAGAAAACTGCCCGTTCCGACAATTTTGACAGGAATCAGTGACAATGACATACATCTCCCAAGGTTCTGGCGTCGCCCGATGCGAGTCATGTTCCCGGACACGCGAGGTCAATTAACGACACGGCGCGCGACGCCCGGGATGCGGACGCCAAACCGTGAATCATAGCGGCCTAACGCGGGTCGGGGGAGTCCTCACGGACCGCGCCGGCAAAATTGCCCCGTCATTTCCGACGGGGAAATGATACCCTCGGACTGATCCGACGCAACAGAACGAATTATCGAGGCGAGGAGTCGTGTTAGCTTATTGGAGAACATTAGTTATGTACATCGTACTTTTCCATTCGATTCAGAAAAACCGTGAAAAAATTGATTATTTCGGGGCAATCCGCTTCGGTGATCGCCTTGCAGCGCGGCGGTGGTTCGTATGAAATCGCTCGCGCATGAATCTAAGCTGGACACACATCCGCATTATTCCCGCCTCCCCCTTCAAGACCGCCAAGGCCGTTCGAACGGAAAAGCAGACCCTCTGGGTTCGGATTGAGCACGCGGGCGTGACCGGTTGGGGCGAGGCCGTCCCGATGGACACGTACGGCCAGACGCTCGAATCGGCGGAGTCGGCGCTGCGGACCATTACCGAGTTGCTGAGGGAGCGTGATCCGCACGCGATCGAGGAGATCATCGCGCTATTGACGGGACGATTTGACGGTGAGCTCGCGACCGTTTCTGCCATAGACGCGGCACTTCACGACTGGATCGGGAAACGCTACGAAATCCCCACCGTGCGATGGTTGGGCCTCGAATCACCGCATACGGCGCTTACCTCATTCACCATCGGAATCGACACGCCCGAAATAATCGCTGCCAAAGTTCGCGCGGCCGACGCATTTCCGATTCTGAAAGTGAAAGTCGGGACGCCCGAGGGCGATGCGGCGCTGAAGGTCATTCGCGAAATCGCGCCTCGAAAGACCGTTCGGGTGGATGCAAACCAGGGCTGGACCGTCGAGCAGGCCCTCGAAAACCTCCCGCGGCTCAAAGACCTCGGCGTCGAGTTTGTCGAACAGCCCGTCGCCGCCGGCGACCTTGATGGACTTCGCAGGCTCAAGCAAGCGAACATCCTTCCGATCATCGCGGACGAAAGCTGCGTGCGCCCGGCCGATGTCGTTCGACTCGCGGGTTGCGTCGATGGAATCAACATCAAGCTCGGAAAGTGCGGCGGCATCCGCGAGGCGATCAAGATGATCCATCTCGCCCGTGGATTGGGCATGAAAGTCATGTTGGGCTGCATGATCGAGAGTTCCCTCGGCATCGCCGCTGCCGCCCAGCTCGCGTCGCTTGCAGATTGGCTCGACCTCGACGGCTATCTCTTGATCCGTGAAGATCCCTTCATGGGACTTGGCGGGGCGGCGGGTCGCCTGTCGATCGGTGGGGGACCAGGCCTGGGGGTTCTGCCTTCTTCAGCAAATCCCTGAAGATCCCCATTATTGGCGGCGCCTGGCTCCGTCCTTGCGAATTCCAGAGGCGTTCCATCGGTTTCAACCGCTTTTTTCCAGGCCGACAGTTGACTGACTCCTTATTGAGGCAACAATAAGGAGGACGAAGCTTGGATATTCCGGAGCGATCTCACCGCCGCTCCAGCCTCGACAGGTCACCACCCGCCACCTAAGGCACTGGTTTCGCTGTACATCCGCATCGTCCCCTCCTCGCGGAGAGAGTCGTCGTCTTGCACCACGCGCCCGCAGTGTTTCTCCGCCGAAAAGGCCTGCGCCAATTCCGCGCCGGGCGATTCTCACCACTCATGTCCGGCGACCGCCTCGCGGAATTTCAGGAGGTTTGTTGATGAGTCCTTTCGATGGAGGCCGCCCCGACACGGGGGCGAGGGAGCAATCACCGCGCTTGAGCTACAAGTTTCAGCGCCTTCGGGAGCAAATCCGCGCCGCGATCGTCGGGGGAGAATTCTCCCAGCGGCTGCCCGGCGAACGCGAGCTTGGCCGACGCTTCAACGCCAACGCCAAAACGATAAACAAGGCGCTCTGCGACCTGAGCAGTGAAGGGTTGCTGGTTCGTCAAATCGGCCGCGGCACCTTCATCGCCGACAGCGCCGGTGAGGCTCGGCGTCAAAAATCGCTAAGCCTGATTGCCTTCATGCCCTCGGCCGGCGCGGAGACGCAGTTGCAGAAGCGACTGTATGAGGCGGTGCTCGCCGAGAGTCTTCAGCGTCGTTGCACGCTCGAGCGGATTGAGTATGGCTCTTCGAGCGACGGGCGCGTTGACATCGCGGACTGGCCGGCGCCATGCCGGCGCATGACGCAGGGGTTGTTGTTTATTCCGTCGTCGCCGCTAAATGGCAGAACGGGGATGCCCGGCGAATCGTTGTGGCTTGAAGCCCATCGCCGACGTGTGCCGGCGGTGATGCTGGGCGCCTGTGCGTCGCCGGCGAAATCTCATGTCGTCGTGCCGGATTTCGTCGACGCGGGGTTTCGTCTCGCCGAGCACCTGTTTCGCCTCGATTGCGAATCGGCGGTCGCCATCTTCGGGCATGAAACCGTGGAGATTACCTCGGTTCTGAGCGGCTGCCGGACCGCGGCGGCGCGGGATGGCGCTGCGATTCACGCCTGCTCGCTCCGCAACGCCCACGGCAATGGCGTCTCGACGTTGTCGTGCATCGATGCCTGCGTGCGAAAAGCAGCAGGCGCGCGCAACGGACGCTCTGGTCCGATGACCGGCGTGATCCTGATCGGACTCGAGGCCCTGCGCTTCGCCCGCGCGAACGATCAATTGTCCCGGCGGTGGCGCGAGGGTGAAATCGCGTTCGTCACGCTGCTGGACCCCGGCGACACGCTGGCGGCCGACATGGGAATGACTTCCTATGAAGTGCCGATTGATCGAATAGCGGCATGGGGACTTCAACTCGTATCTGAAACGACGTCCGGCCAGCGGCCCGTCGAGGTGCTGATCCCAGGTGAGTTGAAGCTTAGAAACTCGATCGCCGCGGAGGCCCCGCGCGGCCACGATCTGGGGGGGCGGCACGCGATTCCAAATCGATTGCGATCTGAAATCGTTATTTGATCGGACGAAAGAATATCCCGCGTGGAGTGGGGTCTTTTCTCCGTGGAGGTGGAATGGTTGGCCCCGCTCGGCCCAGCGCCGTGGCGGGGCTTTTTTTTAGCCAAAAAGCCGGCCATTGCGAGATTGGCGAACATTGGCCATAATGATGGGTCGTTCGACAAGTTCATCGCGCTATTCCGTCCAGCACTCGGAAGGATAAGAGGTCCATGGGAGCCACGCTCGAGGCGCTGCACCGCCTACAGGAAGTGGAAACGCAAATCGCCGAGATCCAGAGCGGCATCGACCGAAAAGTTCGCGCCTGCACCCGTCAGAAACAGAAGATCGCCGAAGTCGATGCGCGGCTTACCGCACAAGAGCAGCAGATTCGCGCCGACCAGATGGAGGCCGACCGGCTGAACCTCGACGCCAAAACCGCCGAAGCCGAGATCGAAAAATACCGGGCCGCACTGAACACTTCCAAATCTCAAAAAGAATATTCCGCCGTACTGACGCAGCTCAACACCTACAAGGCGGACAACAGCAAGGTCGAAGACAAGGTCCTCGGGCTGTTCACGCAAATCGATGAGAAGAAAAATCAGCTTGGCGCGATTCGCGAGGAGCGCGCCAAAGAGGTCGCTCGGCTCGCCGAATTCCAGGCGGAAGTCGATGACGCCCGGCAGCGCTGCAAGGACCGGCTCGCCAAGCTGATGTCGCGGCGCAAGGAAGCGGCCACCGAGGTCCCTCACAAGCTGTTGGACATGTTCACCCGCGTCGCCGGGGCGAACGAGGGCGAAGCGATGGCGGCCGTCGTTCGCACGCACCCGCGGCGCGAGGAGTTTGCCTGCGAAGGGTGCAACATGTCGATCACCATCGAGCAGGTCAACGCGATTCTCTCGCGCGACGAACCCGTGCTTTGCAACGTCTGCGGCAGAATCCTCTACGCGCGGACGGCGAGCATGGCGACTTCCTGATCGTTCTCGTTTTCAGTCGATGACATGGGCCCGATGAAGCTGATTATCAATGTCGATGGCGGAGCGCGGGGCAACCCGGGACCGGGCGGCTCGGGCGTGGTGATCCGCGATGCCGATGAGACCCTCTGGTTCGAGGGCGGGTTTTTTCTCGGCCGCGTGACGAACAATCAGGCTGAATACTCGGGGCTGCTCAAGGCGCTGCAGTTTGCCGGGCGGCTCAACCCTGACGAAATTCAGATCTATTCCGACAGCGAGCTGCTGGTGAAGCAGATTCGCGGCGACTATCGCGTGAAGAACGAGGGGCTGAAGGTTCTATATGACGACGCCGTGTCAGCCCTGGGCAAGTTCAAGAAATGGCGCATCGACCACGTCCGCCGCGAAGCTAATCGCGAGGCTGACAAACTGGCCAATGCGGCGATGGACGCATCTTCAGACGTGATCCGCACCGCACTCCCGGGCGCCTGACTTGACAAAAGAAGCGATGGAAGCGGCCAGCGCGTTTAAACGGCCACGCGTTGACTCTAAACACCCAGCAGCGCACGGACGAACGGGCCGACGTCCAGACCGTCGACCGCTCCGTCACAGCTCAGGTCGGCCTCATCGAGATGCCCGGCATCGGTGTCGAGTCCGAGGAGGGTGTCAACGAATATCGGGACATCGTCATCGTCAACGAAGCCGTCGCCGTTTAGATCTCCGTCGCCGCAGATGTGGCGGAAAAGAAAGTATGCAGGACCGAGCAACCCACCAGAAGCCGGGAAGACGAAGGGGCCGATCAATGCTCCGCTGGCTCCGTCATACTTCATAATGGAATGGCTATTGAAGCTACTGACATAGAGATGCGCGTCCGGACCGAAAGCCAGGCCGACCGGCGAAACCAGGAGGCTTGTTCCGGTGGCGACGAACACGTCGATGAACACCCCGGTCTGACCATCAAATCGAAGCACGCTGGACGTCTCGCTGCTGACCACATAGAGGTTCGAGTCCGGACCGAAGGTCAGGCCGTACGGCGACGCGAGCCCGTTTCCTGAAGCAAAGACGTCGATGAAATCTCCGGTCGTGCCGTCGTAACGCAGAATAAGATTGTTGCCAAAACTGCTGACGTAGAGATGACCGTCGGGACCAAAGGTCAGACCGAAGGCGCCATTGAGCGGGCCGCCGCTGGTGAAGGCCCCCATGAACGCCCCTGTGACGCCGTTGTAGCGCAGGATCGCGGTGTTGGCATCGCCCACATAGAGATGACCGTCGGGGCCGAAGATCGCGGACTGTGGAAAATCCATGCCCCCGCCGCTGGCGAACGTGCCCTGGGCAGCGCCGGAATCGGCGTCGTAGCGGCGAACGGAATCTGTCAGCGAGCTACAGACGTAGATATTCTCGTCGGCCCCCAGGGCAATGCCGATCGGAAACAGGAGTCCTGAATTGGCGGGGACCAGGGCATCGATGAATGCGCCGGTCTGACCGTCGAAGCGGAGAACGCGGTTGCTGGCCATGCTCG
This sequence comes from Phycisphaerae bacterium, assembly GCA_035557035.1. GTDB lineage: Bacteria > Planctomycetota > Phycisphaerae > UBA1845 > UTPLA1 > JADJRI01. The sequence continues at coordinate 2,274 of DATMEE010000086.1, read as the reverse complement.
TGACGAGCAGGTCGTATCCACCCCGTGCCGCGGATGGCAAAATCGCCAATAAGACGGCGATGAAGACGCCTGAGCTGACAAGTTGATTTCGAGGATATCGGCGACGATCAGAACTGCACAATGAAACCACGGTGAAACGTCCTCTAAGAACTTAAACGCGTCGGGGGCGTCGGCGCAGAATCCCGAGCGCCAGAACCCCCATGAGAATTGTGCTGGGCTCAGGTAGGATTATGATGGTCGCCGAACCCAGCGTGCCGGTTACATCCAGACCGGCCATTTCTCCATCCTGTACTCTGGTTTGCGAAAAATTACCGAAGGTGGCCAGCATGTCCAGCTCTGTGCCCGGCGTCAGAGCAAGGGCGTCGAAAGTGAACGTGGTGACCAGAAGGCCGGCCGGGGTCGCGAAGGCCGGATCAGCCGGCGGGAAATCGCGGAACGCGCGATAGAACGCGTTGCCGTCAGCAAATGTTCCATTCACGTCGTCCCCGGCGGAGTCATCAGGAAAAGTGGACTCCGACCAGGCATAGGGCCCGTTATTATTCAGGCCGGTCAACTGAATGAAGGCGGGGTCCCAATCCATGATCAGGTCGATGCTGGCAATCGACTGGTCGCTCAAGTCGTCGGAGACGGCATAGAACCCGACATCAAATGAGTCGCCGACATTCACCACCTGAACGAAGGGACGAAATTCAAGGTTGATCGAGGCGTGCGAAGTTGCGCTCGAGGCCATCGAGAGCGCCGTACCTACAAGCGCGGCCAACACAAAGTGTCGCTGAAACATTGCTTCTTTCCTCCCGTTCGAGTGATGAATTCTAAGTATCGCGGCTTCTTTTTTTCCGCCCCGATTGACCGGCGTATGGTAAGGCATTCTGGTTCTGATTGCAAGCTGATAATAAAAGAAAGGGGCGCGCCGAAAGCATATTTCGGCGCGCCCCTAGGAAGTCGATCCTTCAAATACTACATGAGTTATCGCCTTCGCGCGGGAGTCGTGGGCGGAGTCGATTCCTCCTGCACTTGCACACCCGGCGTCACGCGGCGCGTCTTGGGTCTGACGCCCTGCATCCAGAGGGTCCTGTCAACCAGGTTGAACTGCCCGTCATGGTTGAGGTCCATGACCGCCAGCTCGCCCATCCCGCGGACGACCAGGTCGTTGACGCTGATCGCCGTGATCGGGGCGTCCCCGTAGTTTCCACCAGGCGAATCATCACTGGCGATGATGGTCGTCGAGCTGCCATCGCAGTTGTTTTCGCGGATCTGGAGGAAGTTGATGCCGATGTAGCCGAAATCGAAGCTGTCCACGAATCCGCTGCCGTCGATATCGGGATGGCGGAACGGCGGAACCTGGGCGCAGGTGGTGCTTGCACCGCCGGGCGCCAGAGCGAGATCGTGCAGGCTGTAGATGCCGAAGTCCAGAATATCAATGAACTTGTCATCGTTGAGGTTGCCGCCGATCAATTGGTTGTTGCCGTTCGCTGTAGTGAACTCCGCCACATATTGCGTGCCGACGGTCGGCAACGGACTGATCGTCCGCCTCAGGGTGTGCAGCCTGTCTCGGGCCGTGATGCAGGTGTACGGGCCGCACGGCACTTCCAGCGTTTCCGGCGCCATGTTGCCCGCCGTAAACGTAAAGATCTGGGCCGTCGAGTGCGTCATCACTGCGCCGTTCCACAACTCAAAGGTGATGCAGCGTGTGTACGTCCCGGGGTTCATGACGCCGCCGCCCAGTTCCACGTCGACGACCAGGTCGTTGAAATCGCTCACCGTGACGGTAAACGTGGAGGTACTGAAATTGCCGCAGTCGTCCGTCGCCGTAATGGTGACGGTCGTATCGCCATTCGGGAACGTCGATCCGCTCGGTGGGCTGGCAACCACTGTCGGCGTCGAATCGCAGTTATCCGTGGCCGGCAGCAGATCGAACGTCACCACCGCCGTGCAGACACCCGCGTCCGCATTGACCACGATATCGTCATGTCTGACGCCGTTCACAAGCCGGGCGTTGTCGAACGCCAGGGTGCTGAACTCGTTGAAGTCGAACCATCCGTAACGGTTTCCGCCAATCAGGCCGATGAGGTCGGCCGGGTTGCTCCGTGTCCAGGAGTTCACCAACACGTTCGCACTGTCATAGATACGCATGTCCACTGCGAGCACGCCCGCATTGTTATAGAACCGATGCGTAAACTTATACCAACCGGTCGTTGAAATCGCGATTGGGCCCATGGCCGGGTTCTTCGCAAAGGCGCTTCCCGGCTGGCTGTTATTGCTCGCGCTAATCAC
>DATMEE010000085.1:0-11482 GCA_035557035.1 Phycisphaerae bacterium | reverse complement strand
CCACACCCCCATTCCCCCCGCCATAGCCACCATTTCCGCCCTCTCCGCCACTGCCGTTTCCGCCACCGTTCCCGCCGGAACCGCCATTCCCGCCGCTGCTTCCGCCGGCACCTCCATTTCCACCGTCGCCGCCGTTTGCACCGCCTTCCCCTCCTGCCCCGCCATCGCCGCTACCAGATCCGTTTCCGCCGTGACCGCCACTTCCGGCACCCGCCCCATTTCCACCGGGCCCACCACTCCCATTCCCTACTCCGGTCCCACCGGGGCCCCCATCGCCATTTCCTACACCAGGGCCGCCGGGACCCCCGTTTGGCGCATATGGATTATCCGGATGATTGCCCGGGTATCCTGGATTGCCTTCACCGGTCTCGGGATTCGTTCCGCCCCATCCGCCACGAGGCTCCGGCGGAATAGTTTTGGGCAGAATGGCGATGTGAATATCGTCATCGGTGCTCTTCAGCGTGGCTTCCGCCGCCAGATTCGACTTGTCGTGCGTGATCGCGATATAAAGCGGCGTGATGGCCGGATCAAGATCCCAAAAGCTTACGTGTGTCACGCCTTCTTCATCGGTATAGGCAATGAGCCGGCTGCCCTCAACCGGCTGATAGGTGAGGCGACCCGTCTCCGGGTTCCGGATGAACCGGATGTTTGCCAGCGCGTATCCATTGTATTTAAGTTCGACGGTGGTGAGTTCGGCTTCAACCCGTTTGGCAAGATCGATCGTATGATCGCGCGTCTCGTGACGAGCGGTCCAGATTTCCTCTGAAAAAGCCTGCGTTCCACAGCACAATGCCAACAGGGCCGCAAGCCTGACTTGAGGTAAGTTTCGGGTCATCAGATGCTCCTCATGCAGAAATGTTGGATTATAACGCCAAGATGCCGGCACTGACAATCGAGAGCATAGCGGTTCCGCCCCTCCCTTGCAAAAGATTCCAGGCAGGATTCTATTTTTTTCTCTAAATGCCGGATAGGCTGCATTGAAACCGACTAAGCGGGGCGTACGAACGGCCACCGCCATATCAGCGCATCAACGGCGCGCTTCATGTGTGCCACCAAACCGTCGCCATTAAACCCCAGTCCGACCATCGTTTGCGCGCAATACTTCGAGATTTGGTTATGCCTGTGAATGCTTAGGGGTACCTCCTTTGCACCCCCAGGCGGCTTTTCCTTAATATTGAGCGGCAAATTGAGGAGACCGCAAAATGATCGATTTTCCCATCGACCTTTCCAGCGACACGCAGACCCGCCCCACGCCGGGCATGCGCGAGGCCATCGCCCGCGCCGAAGTCGGCGACGAGCAAAAGCGCGAGGATCCCAGCGTCAATCGCCTTCAGGAAATGATCGCGGACATCACTGGAAAGGAAGCCGCCCTTTTTCTGCCGACCGGCACGATGTGCAATCTGATCGCCCATCTCATTCACTGCCGGCCGGGCGACGAGATCATTATCGAGTCGTCGTACCACCCGGTGAATTTCGAGGGCGGCGGGCCGGCGGTTCACAGCCGTGCGTCGCTGCGGCTTCTCGAATCGAAGAGCGGCGTCTTCACGCCCGAGCAAGTGGAAGCCGCCATTCGCCCAAAGGACCCGCATTTTCCGCGAAGTCGTCTCGTCTGCGTGGAAAACACCTGCAATCTGCGCGGGGGGCGCGTTTGGCCCATTGAGGCCGTGCGCGCCGTGGCGGCGTGCGCGCGCAAACATGGTCTGCTGCTGCACCTTGACGGCGCCCGATTGTTCAATGCTGTTGTGGCGGTGGGCGTTTCGGCTCGCGATTACTGCGCACCGTTCGACTCGTGCTGGGTCGATTTGAGCAAGGGGCTGGGCTGCCCGGTCGGCGGCGTGCTGGCCGGCTCAAAAGGGTTCATCGAAGAAGCGTGGCGATACAAGCACACTTTCGGGGGGGCCATGCGGCAGGCGGGCATCATCGCTGCGGCCGGTGTCTATGCGCTGGAGCATCACATCGACCGGCTGGCGGAGGATCACGAGAAGGCGAAGCGGCTGGCGCGGGGACTCGCTGAAATTCCCGGCGTTGAGATTGACTTAGGCGCCGTGGAATCCAACATTGTCATCATCGACATCGCGCAGGCAAAGATTTCCCGCGCGGAATTATTTGAGCAATTGATCCCGCACGGCGTGCGCTTCAGCGCCCTCGTGGAAGCGACGCGCTTCCGGGCCGTCACGCACTTGGACATTCCGGATGATGGTCCGGAGCGGGCGCTCGCTGCCGTTCGCGCGGCACTTGCGTAGGGCGCGCCCGTTTAGCCCAGACCTGAAAGGTCCGGGAGCACGGGTAAGGGCGCTCCGTTTCAGAATGGTGCTCGCTCAGTGTGAGGACGCAGACCCGCCGAATGTAGGGTGATTCTTCGATGAGCGCATGGTGCGCTTTCCGGGACCCTGCCGGGTCGCGGCTAAACATTTGGGCATTTCGGCATTGCGAGTCGAATCCGAAGTTTTGTGATTCGCCGCGCGCCTCGCACACAACCGCTTCCACGGGCGCGGCTCGGTTTTACGTCAGGCGTGCCATTCCACGTCAGGGACGCCGGCGGCCTGGTTGACGTGGCGCGCCCAGGCAAAGAACAGGTCGCTGAGGCGGTTGAGGTAAATGATTACCTGGGGATTCAGCGTTTCGCTCGATGTCAATGAGACGACGCTGCGCTCGGCGCGGCGGCACACGGTGCGGCAGACGTGCAACTGCGCGGCCGCCGGGTCGCCACCGGGAAGCACGAAGGCCCGCAACGGCGCGAGGGGCCGGCAGGCCTCGTCGATCCACCCTTCCAGTATCACCGGCAACTCCGCGCCCGTTTGCTTAATGCGGTCGCGATTTTTGGCATCGGCCGGCGTAGCCAGCTCCGCACCGATTGAAAACAACGCGTTTTGAACGGCGGTCAGTCGCTCCACCAGCCGGGCCATCGCCGCGTTGGCGGTGCGCGGGGACAGCATCGCAATCGCCACGCCGACTTGCGCGTTCAACTCATCCAGTTCGCCATAGGCCGCCACGCGCGGGTCGCACTTGCGCACACGCGTGCCGTCAAAGAGCACCGTCCCGCCGTCGTCACCCACCTTTGTGTAAAGCTTCGCCATTGCTCACCGCCTGAAAAAAAGGGCCGCGCCTCGTTGCACCGGGGCGCGGCCGCTATCTTACGCTTCAGGTTTCGTCCAGATTACTCGTCGGTCGCTTCGTCTTCCTCAGAATCCTCCGAGGGCTCATCCTCTGAGCTCTCTTCTTCGGCCGCTCCGTCTTCTTCTTCGTCGCCTTCCTCCTCGTCAAACTCCGTCATCGCATCGGCCTTCATTTGATCATCGTAGGCCTTCTTCATGGCCACGATCAGCTTCGTCGGGACATAGAGGTCGCCGCGTTGCACGCCGCCATCGTGCATGGTGCTCAAGGCCAGCGGGGCGTTGATGACAGGCACGTCGAACGGAATCGCCTCGTCCTCCTCCTCGCCGGCCGCCTTCGCCGCGGCCTTCACCGAGTTGATGATCGTGTCGATGGCGATGAAGGCCTCACCGGTCCGCGGCGAGGGGAGTCGCTCCCCGATTTCCTTGATCCCTTTTTCCGTCGCGAGGGAATCGCTGCCCGAGCCTGAAACCGCCTTCGCCACCGTCTGATGCCGGGACTTGCCGCCGCCAAACGTGAACACGACGTGCTTCGAATCGGCCGCGCCGAAGCGAATGACCACGTCATCGCCCAGGATGGCCTTGAAGGACTTCATGTCGTCCTCGTCCCATTGGGCTTCGTCGGCCAGCTCCTGGATCTTCAGCGTGATCGTGTCCACCTTGTTTTCGCCGACGGTTTCCGCGTCGGCCTCGTGAGTGAAATGCTTCTTGACGTCTTCAAATTCCTTGTCGGCCTTGATCTTCCAGGCGTTGTCCCACACCGTGCGGACGCTCGCGACAAACGCTTCGGAATCCTTGGTCTCAATGACGAGTGTCACGCCGAACATTCCGCCGGCGCCTCCCGTCGCAGAGATCTCGCTGACCGACACCGCAACCTGGAGAATGCTCTTGAGCATCTTCAGAAGTTCGGCATCAATGGTTTTGACCGCCGCTTCGTCGAATCCCTCCACCTGTCCACTCTGGAGAATGGCCTGAACGAAAGTCTGTTCGCCGAATTTCGCGGAGTGCTCGCTGTAGGGCATCAGCGCGCCGCTGGCCATCAGATACTTTTCCTTCGGCAGCCGGGCCAGCAATGGGTCGGCGGTCGTCTTGGCGTCCTTGAGCATGGCCTCCAGATCGGTGCCGGATTGGGCTTCGATCAGATAACGCAACGCCACACCGTCCTTGGCCACGTTGATCGAAATGTCCAACGCCTTCATTTGCGAGAGCATCTTCTGGATCTTTTCGAGGTCCTTGCCCTGCGGCCCCAGGACCGCGGCCATTCCCTGCATGTAGGTGCTGATCAGGCTTTCGTAGGCCTTAACCACGCCGCCGAGCGCGAGGCTGACGTAGATATCGCTGTCACCGGCGACCGTCGTGCGGGCCTTGGCCATGCCGTCGCCGTAGCCGGTCGATGACTTAAACACGCTCAGAACACTGTCTTTCTTCTTGCCGAGAATGACGTGATCGCCCTTTACGGCCGCGAAGATCTCGTCGGGACCGAGCATTCCCTGCGAAATTCCATCCGATTCCTCACCTACGTTGAGTTTCTTAAGAAGCGCCTTGCCGTCCTTCGCGGGGACGATCACCACCGTGGCGCTTTGAAAGTCGGGAATGGGCGAGCCCTCGGCGGCGCCGAACTTCTGGGCATCGAGCAGGACGATGCACAGGGGGCTTTTCATGTCGATGGGGTTTTCGTCGGCCGGCGTGATTCCCAATTGCGCGAGAGCAAACGGGGTCAGCTCGCCGGGAATCGGCAGGTTCAGCAACTCTTTGATATAGGCCGCCCGCTCATCCACGGTGCCGATCGACCGGAGCATGAGAAAACCCCAGGCATCCTCGGGCACGAGTTTCAAGAGTTCCGTCGGTTCAACGGCCCGAAGTGCACCCCCACTCAGAGCGGTGACACTGAACCCGGCCGCCAACATCCATCTCATCATTCCACGCTTCAACATTCTTGACTCCTCTTGTCGCCACGCGAGCGAAAAAATGCACGACCTGACTTGTTGCCATCCCGGAACCAGCACGAACGCGTTCGCGGGATAATTCGGTTCTCAACCGCGCAATATTGGTTCCCCAAAGAGTACGCGTCAAGCATCAGACCATGACAATCAATTTAACGAAGTCTGGCACAATCAATAGGCGGCCGAACGGATTTCTCACGACATGGAGGATCCTTTGCATCGAATCGGGGTCGGACGAACGCTATTCATTTGAGGCGAGCATTTGCCGCACATAGGGTTCGAGCCAGTTAGCCACGATGGCCGCGCCCTCGGGGGACAAATGAATTCCGTCAATCGTCATGGGGCGTTCGAGGAACCCGCGGAACAAAAGCTCCTTCATGAACAGAACCCGCAGCCAGGATTCCGGAACCAGAAGCGCGCCGTAGTCGTGCGCGACACGGCGATATAGCCCGGCGTAGGGATCGATCAGGATTCCGGCAGGAACTTCAACCAGGATGATTCTCGATCCGTTCTGCGATACCTTTCGCACAATCATTTCGAGACTGGCCGCGAATTGATCGCGCGGCGTACCATCGAGCGCGTCATTGCCGCCGATGAAAATCAGCGTCAAAGTTGGATGGCGCGCCAGGACGTCTTCATCCAGGCGCGCGAGCACATCGGCCGCCTTGTCGTTGGCCCGGCCCGCGTTCAGCACCGGGATGTCCAGGCGGCCGCGCAAGACGGCGACGTATGTTTCCGCGTCGCTTCGGAAATCGACGCCGGCGGTCAGACTGTCACCGACGCAAACCAGCACGGGCGATAATGCCTCGGATTGATTGCGGAACGAAAACATGGGAAATAGCAGCACCACCGCGACTGCGATTGCGATCGTGATGGAAACAGCCACGCGACGCCGCGGATTCCAACATCGTGCGTCCCGAACGCCGAATGCGCCTGCAAGCAGAACGATCCACGGAATCCATGCAAGCGGATCCCACAGGGTCCGCAGTAGATGGGTTGTGGTCGTGCCGGCGATCAGCATTCCATGACGGTTCAAAATGGATCGCCGGGTGGCATTGCGCGGCACGAGAATCAGGAACGTGCAAAGAACGCACGCAACCCACATCCAGCGATAGGGCAGCAGCACGCAGCCAATGATGATTAGGATGGAAGAAAGAGTTTGAAACAGTGCGGATACCCTCCACCAATTGGAAAGGTGATGAGCTGATTTCAATTTGATGAACGAATCCAGGGCGCGATCTGAACGCGCCTGGTCAACATAAAAGAGAAACGGCGTGCGGAGCAATTGCGCCGCACGCCGTGTATTTCGCGTTATTCAGATTCTGAGCACCGCCCGGACTGGAAGTCCGGGGCTCTTCCGGGTGCTATGCCCGGGGGTGGCTGTTGTCGTAGTCCCGCTTGAGCTGGGCGGTGGTTACGTGCGTGTAAACCTGCGTGGTGCTGATCGATTGATGGCCGAGAAGCTCCTGCACGCTGCGGAGGTCGGCGCCGTTGTTCAGCATGTGCGTGGCGAAGGTGTGCCGCAGCGTGTGCGGGCTGATCGCCGGGTCGAGGCCGGCCATCGAGAGATATTTGTCCAGCTTGCGGCGGACGCTTCGCGTGCTCAGCCGCTGGCCGTGCTTGTTGACGAACATGGCGTCCTGATTGAAAGAGACGTTGCGCGGATCGTTGGACCGCATGGCCAGGTACCGGCCGATTGCGGCGATGGCGGTCGGGCCGATGGGGGTGATGCGTTCCTTGCGTCCCTTGCCGCGGACGCGCAGGTGGCCGCTCTGGCGGTCGAGATCGTTGGCATTGAGTGCCACGAGCTCGCTCACGCGCACGCCGGTGGAGTACATGGTCTCGAGCATGGCACGATCGCGGGCGCCCAGCAGCGTGGTGTCATCCGGCGTGCAAAGCAGCTTCTTGATCGCCTCGATGTCCAGGAACTTGGGCAGGCGCTTCTCCTGCTTCGGCGTCCTGATCGTGGCGACGGGGTTCACCTGAATGTGGCCGCGGCGCAGGCAGAACTTGTAGAAGCTCCGCAGCGTGGCGAGTTTTCGCGCGGCCGTCGCTTTCGAATATTCCCGCTCGGTCAGAAAAGAGAGGAAGGCGCGAATCTGATTCGCGTCCGTCGCCACCAGCTTCTGCCGGATTGCTTCGACGTCCGTGGCGCTTGCGGTCGCAAGCGCGACGCCGCCGGTTCCGCCCATCGCGTGATGGCCGGGGGCCTTCATCGACAATGCGTTTCGCGACACGGGCGCCGCCGCGTGCACTGCGGCTTCCGGCCCCCCGACGAGAAACTGGCTGAATTGGTGGAGGTCCGCCGCGTAGCATTTCCCGGTATGCGGGGAGAAATGCCGCTCGTAGCGAAGATAGTTCAAAAACTCTGTGACCAGCGGATGCTCTTGGCTCATGATCGCGACACTCTTCTCGGCGTATGATGGTCCTGATTGTCTGCCGCCTGGCTTGGCTCGCTCCGCGGCCTCCCACCCAGATCGACTCAGGCCCAAACCTGCGCGGTCTAACGCAGGTCCGGCCCCGGGCACTCCGCCCGGCAACTGTTTTCCGTATCGGGCCGTTCCGTTTTCCTATTCACATAAAATCCAGCGCCTACATGCGCAGTTCTTCTATTTCCGTCTCGATGCGCCGGCCCATCTGGTAGCTGAGCACCGCCGCGTCGAACCAATCAAATTCCGAAGAACCATCGCTGGCCAGCGCGGCGAACGCACCGATAACATCGGCCTCATGACCGGGCTGATAACGAAACAAGTACCGGTGCTCCCCCTTGACCAATGATAGCTGTTGAACGTCCGTTTTCACGCTGGATCCTCCGTCCGGGCTCCGCCGGCCAGCAGCAGCCGCCTGGACCGCTCCTGTTTCATCAGCCGGGCAAGGGCGTCGTTCCAGCAGAATCGGAGAAAAAGCGACTGCACTTTCAGATACTGCCGCCATCCGAGGTGCGTTTCGTCCTCGTCGCGCGGATCGGCGAATTTCTTCACTGCTTTCTGGACCTTTTCGTGGGCCGCGTTCTGCACGAGCTGCACCTGGCTGGTCGGTGAGAACGGATCGGCCATGCGCGACGCCTCGAACGGCAGCGCGAGGCGCCTGTCGACCAGCGAGTCGAATGCGGCAGGCGGCGGGCGATTGGGCTCGTACATTTGCAGAATCAGGCCCACCGTCGGCGTATAGGCGTCGTATTCCATGATTCCCCCGACGAGGATCGCATCGGCGCCCAGGGCCTCGCAGACCGCGAGGGCGTGCGCCGGGGAATCGACCTGCGTGCGTCCCTGGCCGGCCAGCACGGCCATGACGCGATTGAGTGGCACGACTGTGACACCTTCGACGTACGTCAGCTCCGAGGCCAGCAGGTCGGCGGCCGCGATCGGGTCCAGGCTGAACTCGCCGCTGAAGTTCAGCACCGGGGCGACCGCGATGGTGACGGGGCTGACGAACGCCCGCGTGATGTGGGTGTCATTCCGCTCGACTTTGGTTTGCGAGCACCCCGCCGCGACCAGGAGGCCGGCGAACGATGCACTGGTTCGCTGAAATCGAAACGGCAACACCGGCATGTCTCTCGCGTCCCTGGCTCGGGAATTGTCCGATAAGCCAACGTGAATCTATCGGCGGGGACAAAGTGACGCTTGAAAGGAGAGACGGCTCTCGATCTTCGAATGAATTCGGTCGCACTATTTGCGCAGCGAGGCGCGATTTGATTTTCAGCGCAGTAAATGCAAATCGACCGGCAGGTCCTGCGGATGTGTCGGTTGGGTTCCGGTCAAACTGCGGCGACACGCGAGTGCCGCGATGACGTCGCTCAAAACACGACGGGGCGGGGCGGCGCGGACTTCAGTTTTTCATTCCATTGAGCGGCCTGTTCGTTCTTCGGATCGATCTCCAGCACCTTGTCGATCATATCGATGCTGTCCTTCATGCCGCCCAGGGCGTATTCGAGTTCCACGATCACAAGGCGGTACTCGGTATTCTTCGGTGACCGCTCGATGGCTTGATGGACGAGCTGAAGCGAATCGAGCATCGCCAGCCGTCTCCGGATCTCACTGATTTGTCCAACCAGCCGCCCCGCTCGAAAATACGGCTCTGCATTCTCCGGATCGCCGCGACGCTGGCCCTCGCACAGGCTACTCGCCACGCTGAAGCACTGCAGCAGCCGGTCGTGGGCCATCCGGTTGAACGGATCGTCCCGAATGTCATTCTTATAAAGCGTAATTGCCTGCTCGACCGCGGCCAAAGACAGCTCGGCGTCATTCGCCTGCGCGGCGATCTGCGACAGGCGCAACTGCACGTCGGCGTCATCGGGCGCCGCCGCCTGCCCCTCTTTGGCGACCTTCACGGCCAGCTTGTTGTTCTGGAGGCCGACATATGCAGTCGCGAGATTCATCAGAATTTCCGAGCGCACGCTCTTGCCGTTCTCCTTGGCGGGGGCGATGTCCTTCGCCCGTTCGAGCGGTCGCAGGGCCGACGAGAACATTCTTGAATTCAAATAGAGTTCGCCGACGGCGGCGAATCCACGCCACTCGCTGCGAGCTTCATCCTTTGCGTTATATTGCTCGAGTTCCGCAATCGCCTGGGTGCCCCGACCCGGAGCGGACTTGTAAAGTAATCCGCGAACAAGCTGAAGCCGCACCAAGTTGGGCTTCTCGAGCTCGACCTCCTTGATCAGCCGGTCGGCCTCTTTGAGGTCCTGGTCCTCGATTTTCCGGATCGCCAGGTCAAGCTTCTGCTCGGCAGAGATCGCGCCCCCTGGAGTCTGCCCCCAGAGCGGAGACGCGGTCACTAGAAAAACGCCGCATAGCACTGATAGACGTGATCCGTCCCAATGACGCATGAACATCAAACGACTCCTGGAAATGCACGTGACCGAAACGCCGAGGAACATAGCTCCTACGATCCGGCGATCGGGGGGGTTCGCAGAACGAACCCGGTGATTATCGTCGATTTTGGAGTATTTGACAGACCCGCGGACGCGAACACCCAGGTTCGTATTACCCGTCGACACACAGGGAAAGACCGGCGGTTCGGCCTGCCGGTTCCGAGCGCCGCGAAGCAGCAGGCGTCTGCCGGCCGCGCTCGCTTCGCATCCTTTCGATCAAGAGCCGCCAGGTTTCGCGCTGGTGTTCGAGGATTCGCAGGGCATCATCAATGGAGCCCAGGCTCCGCTTCATGTTGGCGTCGACAAGCTGGTTGTAGATGAAGGTGTACAAGCCGGACATCTGCGCACAGAGACCGGGGTTCACTTCCGGGCGCAGACCGTTGCGCATCTCAAGAACGATGTTTTGCGCTCGAATGAGCTTTTCGCAGCTTGTTTCATAGTCGGCGCGGGTCATCGCCTCGCGGGCCTGTGTGACGAAGCGGATCGCCCCATCATACAGCATGAGCTGCAACTGTTCGGGTGCCGCGGTCATGACCGCGTTTCGCAGGTATTCGCCGGAGGCGTCGGACGTCATGACAGTTTCCGATGAACGGCCGCGATCGCGTGAGGCATCGCGGCGGCGTCGTCCGCTTCATCGGTTATCAGAGCGCCTGCCGTTAAGAGGCATTGCCGACTCGCGGTTCGAGCGCCACATGCTTTCGCTCCAACGGAGCGACGGGATGTAGCCACGGGTGGAGCGAAGCGAAACCCGTGGATTTTGCGCCCAGATTTCAGTCCGCTCCGAAGGAGCGGCGGAATCGTCAAAACGCCGCGCCACTTCAGAACGGTCAACCACTTTTTTGCTCCGTTAACCTCCCAGCGTGCCAATCTGCCCCGCGAGCGCCGAAAGTGCCGACTGCTGACTTTGCAGGTTTGCCAGCACTGATTCCATCGCCTGGAAGTCCGCCAGCAGCCGCGCCCGCTTCGAATCGAGCAGCACCGCCAACTGCTCGATCCGTCGCGTCAGTTGTGATTCCGATGTCTCCAGCGATTCATCCTGCAGCGTGAGCACGCCGTTGTCGACGTCAGTCAAGCGCTCGATCTCTCGCTGAATTTTGCCGGCCAGTCCGACGACGATTTCCTCCCCCGCTTCGTCCACCCCTTCGAGGGCAAAGAGTTTCTTGACCGCCTCCGGATCTTCCGCGAGCTCCGCTCGAAATTTCGCCTCATCGAGGTCCAGCTTGCCGGATGAATTGATCTTGATCCCGACGCTGCCGAGTCGATTCAGCCCGCCGGCCAGCTCGCCGACTCCCGTCAAGGCCGTACCGGCAAGTGACTGCCGAACGCGCCGGGCGGTCGCATCGCCTTGAAGGATGCCGCGATCTTCCGTCTCCGGGTCAAACCGCGTCAGACTATCGAGTGTTGCGATGACGGCGTTGAATGCGTCGACGAACGTCTTCGCCTGCTGCACGAGCGTTTCGTCATCTCGCTTCACTGAAATATTAACCGGCGTCTCCGATGTCGCGATCAGGTCCAGCTTCACTCCGGAGATAACGCCTTCCAGTGTGTTGGTTGAC
>DATMEE010000084.1:0-9187 GCA_035557035.1 Phycisphaerae bacterium | reverse complement strand
CGGCATCGACGTTAGCGGCATCACCCACATCTTCAATTTCGACCTGCCCGACGACATCGAAATCTATGTGCATCGCATCGGCCGCACCGCCCGCATGGGCGCCAGCGGCAAGGCGATTTCGTTCGTTACGCCCGAGCAGGGCGGGATGCTCACTGAGGTCGAGATGCTGATCAACAAGCAGATCGTCCAGCTCGACCTGCAGGGCTTCGAGCCATCGCCGCCGCCCAGAGGCCGCGTTGAGGAGGGCGAGTTCCACCCGCACGAAGTTCATCGCCCAGGTTCCCCGCCCCCGGCGGCGCCCGCGGTGAAATCCCAGCCCGCCCCGGCCGCTCCCGCGGCCCCTTCCCCGGGGCGGCGCCTCGGCGGAAAATACCCCGTCTCCCGCCGCGGCCGGCGGTGATGATGCAAAACGACCGCGGCCCGAGCACGAATGCACCCGGGCCGCGGTTCGCCAAATTTCACTGCGATATATCGAACTATTCGCTCAGGCCAAGTTCCTTCTCCAATAGCCGATCTGCCTGCTCCGCCCCGCTGAACTCCGAATCCGGCCCCGATTCCTGCTTAATGCACCAGAGCTAGAACTCGGACCACGCCTCCTGTTCTTCCTGATGGCTGAATCGCATTCCGCTGAAGAATTCTGGGAATGTTGAAGATTTATTTTTCTGCCGGGTGGCCCGATTCGGGGGGCACTACGATGTGACCTGGGCCGGTTCGCTTTATGGGCGGAGGGATCGCGGAGCGCGTCGCAAACCTCTCAATACCAAGTGCGGATCAGCTCCTAGGTCCGCGTCTGCGACCCAACATTTCGCCCCCCGAAAGGCCGCGAAGCGCGGATCAAGACCAATCTACATGAACCATCAGAGGCGTATGCCGCCCGCTCGCCGGAACTGTTTGCCTCTGTTTGCGTCCGTTTGCGTACTACCCCCCACACAAACAACCCCCTCCCCTTTGTCCCGTTGTGCCTTCGTGCCTCGGTGCCTTTTGGCAACGACCGAAGCGCCGAGCACCGCGCCGGTCTATTTCAGAAATGATCAACTTTTTCAACCCCCGGCGCTACATCAAAATGCGCTTGAATTACTTGAAAAAAAACGCCCCCAAGCCCCGCCAGCGGGATTCCCCCGCGCGCGTTCCTCCTGCGTTTCGCATTTGTGGCCGGCTGCTCCTCCGATTCGGGGCAGGGCCTCGTCGCCCGCCGGCTCGGGCTTCCAGCGGGTGTCCGTGCCCGAAGGTGTCAGAGCGATGTCGGCGCCGTCAGCGTCATGCTCCAGAGAATGTCTTTATTCTGATACGGTACCGGCGGCGCGCCCGTGCCGGCCACGTAGCTTCCAATCAATTGCTTCACGTACGTCGCCGCTCCTGCCGTGGCGTGGTAGTGACCCGCGCCCAGCTTTCGCTTGTCGAACGGATAATCCTGGAGACTCCCTAAGTGCGAATTATATTCGGACGGCGTCAGCAGCGTCGTCACATGAATGCCGTCGCTGCCCTGCGTTTCATGATGGTGCTCGTGATCATGGCCCTTGTTGCAATCGACGAAATGCGGCCCCACCTCGGCCGCAAGCAGGTCGTAGATGAGCTTTTGCGCGGGGGCGTTGCCGTCGATCGCATAAGTCTTTCCGCCACGGGCATAGCTGTTGGCGCCGCCGAATTGATTGTGATAAACCGGCACTACCCATTTCAGTCCGATGCGCCGGCCCGCCGATTTGAACCAAATTACCGCCGCCTTGATGAAGGCTAGCTGATTTTTGTCCAGTGCCCAGTCCGCGGCGTTGACCGGCTGTGCCGGCAACGGATTCGTGAGTGAACCCGTGTACGGCGTGGTCGCATACGAATCGAGCACCAGGATCAGGCAATTCCCAATCGCGTGCGCGAACCAGCGCGCTTCCGGATCGTTGGACCAATAGGGCATCGCAGCGCTATACGACGGCGGCAAATCGTGGGGAATGTCGAGTTGAGCGATCAATTCATCGCGAATCCACTTCGCGGCGTCGATGCCGAGAGCATTGTTCGCTGCATACATCCAGTGCCACTGATTGTCCCGGTTGCCCGGAACGTAGAGGTAGCGCACGAACGGAAACGGAAATCCCGCCATGTCGAGGATGTTGGCCCGCACGACCGCCTGAGCATCGGCCTGCGACAGCGGGTAGTCCCGGTTTGCCGACGCGCCGGCCTTTCCGTACCGGGTGCATGGGAAAAAGTTGGGCGTCCCAGGAGCGGTCTCGCTGAATCCGACGCCGTCGCCGATGTCGATGTGCATCCGCGGCAACAGCCCATCCGCCGCTTCGCGCTCGAGCATGTTGTCATGCGTGCGCCGCCAGATTCGGCCCTGGGTCGATGGATCATAAGGGTGAACTTCGACGTTGTTGTTTACCGTCTTATACGCCCGGCGCGGGTGAGGATCGGTCGTGAGCAGAAATTCAACCGGCGTGCCCGGCGGCGGGTCGCACTTGAATTCCCACAGCTCGTTGACGCCCACGAAATCCAACTCGCTGGCGCCGCCATTAATGGATACTTCGACGAAATAGGTGTAATGCCCGTGCAGCGCGAGATCCTCCAATTCGAACAGTAGCGCCTTTCGCTCCTGGCCGCGACCGGTCCCGGGCGGCGCCCGCCAATCGGTCACGCGCACGTCCTCGCCGAAGTTTACGTTCGCGGCCTGAATGCGCAGCCGATCGTTGGCCTGAAAGTCGCGATAGCCCAACGGGACCACGATGTTTTGCCAGTCGGGCCCGCTCATGCCCAGCCGCGGCGGGCCGGCCAGCCAATCGCCAATCGGAGATGCCACATGGTTGACAGTAAACTCAGGTCTCGTGTTCGGCACGATGCTGTCGCGTGAATAAAGAAACCAGTGTCCAGGGTCCGACTCGCTGCTCTTTTTGACCTGAAACCAAAGCGTGGAGTATCCGTTGGCCAGCGCCGTCCAAACGAACGGGGCGATGTTGACGGTTACTTTTGCGCCGTTCGCCGTCGGCATGGCGAAAGCCAGCTCGCGGACCTGCAGCGTCGAATCATCGACATAATCTGTCGCAGCCTCTCCCAGATCACCTGCGGTCGAAGCCCCTGCGCTGCCCGGCCACGCCGTTGAGCCGTTAACGGTCGCACCGTCACACGAGCCGGTCACGGCGATGCCGGGCTGGATCATGCGCAGCCTGCAGGCGGTGCTTGTTCCTCCGTTCGATGTGTAAGTATTGACGGTAACGGTATAGGGGACATAGAGGGGCCGACTCCCAACGTATTCAGTTAAGTCGATCTGATGCATCTGGCGGCGGATCGTCGGAGGCATCGCGAAGCTGCCAAGTCCGCCGGTTTGACCACCATCGGTTTCAGAGCCGGAGACGGCGCCGATGACCTTATCGACGATGGGCTGGCCCGCCGCCGACACCAATTCGATCATTGCTCTACGAGGCACAGACCCGCATCCTTTCTCGCCTGCGCGCAACCGGGCGTGTCAAAGAAATCGCGGCAGCCGGCTGGAAGTAACTCGCCGTGTTCACCATGGGTTGCGCAGCGGCCATGCTCATCGAGCCAAATGCACCGCCCGCGCTGGGTCACGGGATTATCGCGCAAATACAATTCTATCAGGTGCCGCCGTGTCGTCTCTCGTTGACGCCACAGAGCTTCGATCTCCTGGTCGGTCCGGACCGGAATCAGCCCCAAGACGTCGCGGCAGCAAGCCCCATCGCAGCCGCCGCATCCCAGAGGAAACTGTGGGAGGGAATAGTCACGCAGCCCTGTTTTTGCCACTGGATTCCACCATCCGGTTCGCGAGTGCAACTCTACTCCGATTCGTGGAGGTGCTGGTTACCTGCGGTATCGGACTTCCAACGGGTGTTGAGTTGATGGGGGACGCCGACGAGGTCGAGCAGCTTGCCGACGACGAAGTCCACCAGGTCATCGACGCCCGCGGGTCTCATGTAGAAACCCGGCGAGGCGGGGCAGATGATGCCGCCGGCGCGAGAAACGCGGAGCATGTTCTCCAGCTCGATCTGCGAAACGGGCATTTCCCGAGGCGCCAGTATGAGCCGGCGGGACTCCTTCAGATGCACCGCGGCCGCGCGGGAGATCAGGTTGTCGCCGAGTCCGGAGGCGATTTCGCCGAGGGTGTTGCTGCTGCAAGGGCACACGATCATGGCGTCGGTCAGAAAAGAGCCGGAGGCCAGTTGATCGCCGACGTCGCGATACGGATGCGACGTAATGGCGGAGGCGAGCTTGTGGCCGACGAGGGCGGCAGGCGATGGATCGGCGATGTCCAGCTCATCGGCGAAGAGCCGCCGGCCGTAGGGTGAGATCACCAGATGCACCTCGGCTCCGCCAAGCGCGAGGCACTCCAACAATCGGCGCGCGTATGCAGCGCCGCTCGCGCCGGTGACCGCCACAACAATTCGCTTTGGCATCGACGGCTCTTTCTATCAGGCCGGGATCGTCCGGACCAAAATCCAAGTGTCTCGTTGCAAGTTCAAGCTGACTGCATTTTCCGTTGGCTCAGCTTGCGCGGGCTTCGGTTCTGCAGGCCGCACCTCCGGAGACGGTCCAAGTTCCGCGCCAAGGATTTTCATCGAATCGAGACGCCTTCCGGCCGCGCGCGCCCAGACGCTTCGCGGGTGCTGGTTAACCAGGCCGGTGAACGCACCTTGTGCGCGATCCAGATCGTTTGTGGAAAAGAGGGCATCGCCCAACAGGAACATGGCGTGAGCGCCGGCCGGGCGCGACGCCCATTCCGTCACAATCTGCTCCAGCCTCTTGATGCGCGCGGTCGGATCAGTCTGAAACGAAGTGAGCCGGACGAGCACGTAGCCGGTCGTCTCCGCGTCCGGAAAGGTGGCCGCGAGGGATGTCAGGTTTTGCTCGTAGAACGTATGAGTCGGGTCAAAAGACAGAAGCAGTTGAACCGGGTGGCCGAAGTCTTTTTTCGCACCCCCGAAAAAGATTTCGGAATAGGGCTTCGCCTTGTCGTATTCGCAGGACTGAAGCATTTCGAGAAGCTGATGCGCCTGAACGGCGCGGGCACTCAGTTCGCTTTGGGCTCCGCTCGCGCGGGGTCCACGACTCAGCGCCGATTCCATAAAGCCCGGGGCCTTGCTCGGCCGCGGTGCATTCGATGACGATTGTTCGATGCGGCCGATCAATGCTTCGAGCCTTGAGATTGCATCCGCGATTTGGCCGTCGACGGCATTTAAAATGGCCAGATTCTGTTGGGCGTGAGCCGCGCCAGGATGGTTGGGAAACTGTTCCGCGAGGGTCCGGCAGCTCAGCCGCGAACCATGGCTGGGCATATCGGCACGAAACTCCGCGACGTTTTCAGCTCGAAGCTTTACGAGGTTCAGTCGATAGTCCTGGCATCGCGCCTTGAGAACCAGAACGTCCGGCACGTAGGGCGATTTTGGAAAG
This sequence comes from Phycisphaerae bacterium, assembly GCA_035557035.1. Lineage (GTDB taxonomy): Bacteria > Planctomycetota > Phycisphaerae > UBA1845 > UTPLA1 > JADJRI01. The sequence continues at coordinate 3,802 of DATMEE010000084.1, read as the reverse complement.
TTCTCGATGAAGCGGTCGCACCGGGCGATCGCCTCGATCCGCCGCTGTTCGGCGCGGCGGAGTACATTGGCGCGCGTGTCATGAAGGATTTTTTCGTAGAGCGCGTCGTATGAACCGCTCGACGTGTCGGTCCATCGTGCCGTCGCCGCGTGGCGGGCGAGCGCACCAATGTCGACGGGAGCAAACGCCGAAGCATTGCTGCGTCCGAAGTCCGCTTCGAGAACGCGATATTCAAGCTCGTCGCGTCCCACATATGCGAAGAACAGTCCGAGCGGAATGGCGAAGAGCAGCGCCAGGATGGGCGGCATTCCTCCGGGGCGGTAGTTGATGAATCGGGCGATTGCAAGACCCAGAGCGCAAATTACGCAGGACGAGAGAATCGCCAGAACCCACGGCGCGTAGAGCAGGGCCTGGTTTTCCGCCATGACGGTGGCGGCGCCATCAGGCTCCCACGATGCGGCGACGAAGTAGATGGCCATCGGAATAAGTCCGAGCAGCGCCGACGCATAGCGAAAACTCAGCCGGGTGTTGGCGATGGCGGCCAGCGCGCAGCCGAGCAATACGGTGACGCCCAGCCACGGCAGGGCCGCCAGCGCGAAAACCATCGCCGCGAAGGGCACAGCGAAGGGAAAGCGATAGAGGATCGTGACCAGCACCGGCATCGAGCAAAGCGACGCGAACAGAAGGCCCATCGTCAGAGCGTGGACAGGGACTTCCTGCACGGGAATCGGACGAGTCAGCAGATCGGAAAGAGTGATCTGGTTCGCGCCGAGAGGCCGGAACGATTGCAGGAGCAGGTCGGACAGCGAGTCGGAGCGCCAAGGGGCCAGTTCGCCGGTACGAATCCAGAAGGTGAAGCAGCACAGCCCGGCGAAGAGGCTGTAAAGCAGTGCCAGCATGATGACGGCGCGAATGCGATATTTGCGGGCCGGCCGCGACCAAACGTCGTGAAACATCGTCGGTGTCGCGGAAAAAGTCTTCATTGCAGCGCTTGTTTCCCTGATTTGCGGGCAATCATCACGGTGACGATTCCGAAACTGAAGCTTCGCTGCGCGCTCAAATGCAGACCGGCGGCTTCGAAACGCTGTTTCATGCGTGCTTCGTCGATGAAGGTTTCGACCGAGCGCGGCAGGTAATTGTAAGCGCCGGATCGGTCGCGGCTGATCATCGCCGCCATTCGCGGCAGGACGCGCCGAAAGTAAAACCGGTAGAGACCGGCGAGCACTCCGGATCGGGGCATCCAGAATTCGAGAATCACGGCACGGCCGCCGGGCCTGAGAACCCGCTGAATTTCGCACAAGGCTCCCGGCAGGTCCTGAAAATTCCGGGCGCCGAAAGCGCAACTGACGATGGTAAAGGACTGATCGTCGAAAGGGAGATGATGGGCGTCACTTTGGCACCAACGTGCGCCGGCGGTATCGCGCGAGGCGGCGAGCCGCAACATGCCGGCGGAAAAATCGCTCCCGACGACGAGCGCGGGACCTGCCTTGGCAAAGGCGCGAGTGAAATCGCCGGTGCCGCAGGCCAGATCGAGGACGCGATCCGCCGGGATGATATTGGCCATTCTGACCGCTTCGCGGCGCCAGTAGGCGTCACGTCCGGCAGAAAGGAGTCGGTTCACCCGCTCATACGTCGGTGCGATGGCATCGAACATGGCCTGCACGCGGCGGGCCTTGTCCGGCTGAGCGTGCGGATTCGCCAAGCGCGATTTGTCCCAGATCGTCTCGGAGGTGGCCGTGGACATTCTGCCGGGGATTGTACGCTGAAGCACCGGGGTTGGCATTCGTCGGAACTTAACGAAAGAGATGAAAGATAGCGCAATCAGCCGGAGAGGTGCTATAGCCCATACTCGCGCCAGCGCCTGTCAACCAGGCTTTGGATCTGATCGCTCATTTTTAGTAGCTTTGGCCAATCGCGCACGATGCCCTCGCCGGGGATTTTGCGGGTGGCGTCGATGCCGATCTTGCTGCCTGCACCGCAGTAGGGGGCCGAGTGATCGAGAATGTCGAGCGGGCCATCGACAACAAAGGTATCCCGGCGCGGATCGACGTTGGCGCCGACGCGGAACATGACGTCTTGTTCGTCGTGTACGTTCACGTCCTCATCGACGATGACAATGAATTTGGTGAACATCATCTGGCCGGCGCCCCAGATGCTGCTGGCCACCTTTCGTGCCTGGTACGGGTATTCCTTGCGAATTTTAATGAACGCGAAGTTGTGAAACGCGCCCCAGCGCGGAAGGTTGTAGTCGATGATGTCGGGAATCAGGGTTTGCAGCAGCGGCAGGAACACGCGCTCGGTGGCCTTGCCCATGCAGTAGTCTTCCATCGGCGGCAGACCGACGATGGTGGTGGGATAGATGGGATTTTCGCGGTGGGTGATGGCGGTCACGCGCAGGGTGGGGAACTCGTCGGCGAGGCTGTAGAAGCCGGTGTGGTCGCCGAAAGGACCTTCGCGTGCCGTCTCGTGGGCACTGACGTAAGCTTCGATGACGATCTCGGCGTTGGCGGGGACCTCGATGGGCACCGTTTTCGCGGGAACGAGTGAGATTCCGCCGTCATTCAGGAATCCCGCGAAGAGCAGTTCGCTGATTCCTGGAGGGAGGGGGCAGGTGGCCGCGTAGGGCAGGACGCTCTCGCCACCGAGGACGATGGCGACGGGCATGTCCTTGCCCTCGGCGGCCCACATGCGATGGTGACGGGCGCCGTCGTGGTGGACGTGACAATGGAAGATGCCGGTCCTGGGTCCGGTGACCTGGATGCGGTACATGCCGACGTTGGGCGTGCTGCCGTCGGGAGCAGTGGTGTAGATGCCGGCGAGGGTGATGTAGCGGGCGTTTTGATTTGGTGATTTGCCGATTTGGCGATTTGGTGATTCTGGATATCGCGACTCACCGCCGTCCCGTTTTGGCGTTTTGGCGTTTTGACTTTTTGGCGTTTCGATTACATCGTGATCGTCGCCGCCGTCGTGGGGCCAGCATTGGATGATCGGCAGTGCCAACATGTCGGCATCATCCGTGTGAACCACCTCTTGGCAGATGCCTCGCTTCACGCGCTTGGGGGGATAGCTCGCGATCTTGGCCAGCTCCGGCAGCATTTTCATTTTTTCCATGAAGGTGGTGGGCGGCTCCGGCTTAACCAGTTTCTGCACCTTGGCGGCCAACGCCTCGAAGCTCTCGCAGCCCAGCGCCATGCGCATGCGCGCGTAGGTGCCGAACAGATTGATCGCCACCGGCACCGAGCTGCCGCGCACGCACTCGAAGAGCAGGCCGTATCCGCCGAGGCCGCCGTGGACCGGGTCCGTTTCCGGCGCGCCGGCCATGCCCTCGGGGGAGAGCGACTTGGACATGCGGTCGGCGATCGCGGAGATTTCGAGTTCGGGATCGACTTCAACGCGGACGCGCTTCAATTGTCCCGCCCGCTCCAATGCTTCGATAAATGACCTGAGGTCGGAATAAGCCAAGCGTTGCTCCACGATTGGGATGCCGTCAGCGGCTGCCGCGAGGCCGCCATTGTTTACAAACGGCACGCATTAGACAGGCACTCTTCCCTCATAACCAGAGCCGAGGCCGGCATACATGGCGCACTCGCATACCAATCGGTTTTCAGGTGAGTTACGATAGTGAAGGTGGCGAACTATACCTGTCCAGCCTGCCGGCAGACCTTTCACGCGCTCGATCTGAACGCGCCGTGCATCTTTTGCAACCACGTGTTCTCTGAATTTCGACCCGCGCCTGAGTTTCACCCGGGTCAGTACGATCTGGTTTCCCTTGCACGAGCGCAGCGCTGGATGCTCCGAGTCT
>DATMEE010000083.1:0-7271 GCA_035557035.1 Phycisphaerae bacterium | reverse complement strand
ATTCGGTGAAATGATCGCTTGTAGACTGAGAGTGTTTGGAGGATTGACAAGAATCCGTGTTCGAGGAGCGTTTTTCCGATGAGACTGTTCCGCGCACCTGGGGTCACAACGCAATGATGAATCAACCACCGCAACCTAACGCGGCTCCCGAACCTGAGAGGACCCTTGGGGCCTCGCCGGCCGGCGGCTTGCCCGTTTCGCCGTCTCTTGAATCGGTGATCCGGCTTTCGCACGTATCGCCGGGCGAGCGGTCAGTCGTGGACAGACGAGTTCTCTGGATCGGTGCGATGTGCATCGTGCTGGGCGTGCTGGCCGCGCTCGCGGCGCAGTTGCTCATCATGCTGATCGATTTCATCACTAATCTCGCCTTTTATGGCCGGCTTTCGATCGAACACGCGTCGCCAGCAGGGAATTCTCTCGGCGTGGGCGTCATTTTCATTCCGATGATCGGCGGTCTCATTGTCGGCATCATGGCGCGATACGGCTCGCGGGCGATTCGCGGTCACGGGATTCCCGAAACCATGGAGAAAGTTCTCACCGATTCCAGCCGCATCCCGGCGCGGCTGACACTGCTCAAGCCGGCGTCGGCGGCGATTTCCATCGGCACCGGCGGTCCGTTCGGCGCCGAAGGGCCGATCATCGCCACCGGCGGCGCGCTCGGTTCGCTGCTGGGACAACTCCAGGCCGTCACCGACAACGAACGCAAAATACTGCTTTCCGCAGGCGCAGCCGCGGGCATGGCTGCCACGTTCGGGGCGCCGGTGTCGGCCGTGCTTCTGGCGGTCGAACTGCTGCTCTTCGAGTTGCGACCGCGGTCGGTGATTCCCGTGGCGCTGGCCGCGACGGCGGCGACGGGCGTGCGGATCGCATTCGAAGGCAGCCACGCGGCGTTCGGCATGGCGGACGTGGCGGCGCCGTCGGGGGCCGCACTGATGCTCTATGTCCTGATCGGCGTAATCATGGGAGTGGCGAGCGTCGGCGTGACGCGGATCACCTATGCGATCGAAGATCTGTTCGAGAAACTTCCGATTCACTGGATGTGGTGGCCGGTCATCGGCACGTTCGTGGTGGGAGTCTGCGGTTACTTCGCGCCGCGGACACTGGGCGTGGGCTATGACGTCATCACGGACATGCTCGGCGGATCGATGAGCATTCGCGTGGTGGCGTGGCTTTGCGCCATGAAGTTTATCTCGTGGTCGATCTCTCTCGGAAGTGGAACGTCAGGAGGGACTCTTGCGCCCTTATTCATGATCGGCGGAGGTCTCGGCACGCTGCTGGGAGCGGGCGCCATCGCCGTGCTTCCACTGGCGGGCGTCGATCTTCGCGTTGCCGCACTCGTCGGGATGGCGGCCCTGTTTGCCGGCGCGTCGCGGGCGTTGCTGACCGCGGTGGTTTTCGCATTTGAAGTCACGCTGCAGCCGACGGGGTTGCTTCCGTTGCTCGGGGCCTGCTCCGCGTCATACATGCTTTCGGCGCTGCTGATGCGCGAGAGCATCATGACCGAGAAGCTCGCTCGCCGAGGCGTGCGCGTGCCTAGCGAATACTCGGCCGATGTGCTCGATTCGTTGTGGGTCCGAGACGTCGCATCGAAAAATGTCGTCACGCTGAGCGGCGGCCAGACCATCGCCGAGGTCGGCGCCTGGCTCGCCAGCGGGGCTCCGGGTTCCGGACACACGGGATTTCCCGTGATCGGGGACGAAGGGTATCTGGTCGGGATCCTCACGCGACGCGACCTGTTGCCGCCGAGCGCAGCGGTCTTGCCCGCGCAAACAGAGCTTCGCGAACTGATTCGCCGTCCTCCGGTCATCGTTTATGAAGATTGCACGCTTCGCGACGCGATCGATCACATGGTCCGGCACGACGTGGGCCGCCTCCCCGTCACCCGCCGCGATAACCCCGGGCAGGTCGTCGGCATCATCACGCGCAGCAACGTACTGTCGGCGCATCGCGGCCGGCTTCTCGACATGGAGCGTGGCGCGCCGAGCATCCGCATGGGAGGCAAAGCGAAGCGACGGCCTCCGCCCGCGTAATGACGAAGTCACTTTCGCGCACTTGATTTAAGGCATCGACATGGCGACGAAGCCATGGATTTGAATCACCTGAGGCGGCGGGTTCCCGGCACGCGCGTCGAGTCCGTCACCCGGTCATGTCCGCGACCTTTAACACGGTTCGCCAGTTTCGAATCGTGCTCGTCGTCGTAAGCATCGAATCGATATAGGCATTGGTCAATTTCGACTTATGCACGCCGTTCGGAAAGTGCAGATAAATCTCTTTGTCCTTAACCGTGAAACGATCGCCCGGAGACCGGGCCGGGTCCAGCCGTGCGATCAGCGAATCGGCCGGAGCGCGCTCGAGAAATCCGACGTGAAGAAGCTTTTCGTCCGTGCCTGGTCGTGAAAAGGGATGGGCGGCGGCCACGCGCGCGATTTCATCGGCCGAACGGATGATGACGCACGGCTGGAACCCGAATCGCTTCGCGATCTGTTGCCCGATCGCGCCCGGAAGGCGCTTCACCAGCACGTTCGATGCCGCGAAGACGACATTGCCGCTCTGAATGTACGTTTGAACGTTCTTGCAGCCGGCGTCAACGAACATCCCCACGAGGTCGGACATCGGGAGCATGTGCTTGCCGCCGACATTGATCCCGCGCAAAAGCGCAACGTGCATCGCGGCGGCGGAACCCTTGAATTGCGACGCTTTGGGTTTCATGTCGTTGCCGAAATATTCGCTTCAATCAGCTTTCTGGGCAATCGCACAGTCTGAGATCAAACGGTCGGCTCACCCCGGCCGCCGGGATTTGAAGTAGTCCGCATTGATCGCGGCATAGTGTTTCATTTCCGGGGGAAGATCGTCCGTGTGATGAATCGCGCCCACGGGGCAGACATCAACGCAGAGTCCGCAGTCGATGCAGGCGCTCGGATTGATGTAGAGCATCTCGACGTGCTCGAACATCTGCTCATCGGGGCCGGGGTGGATGCAGCTCACCGGGCAGATCGCCTCGCAGGAGGCCGACTTGGTGCCGATGCAAAGTTCGGTGATGACGTGGGCCATGAAGATACCGATTCGTTTCCTGAAACATTATAAGCGATTCGCTTTTCCGAGGCCGAAGCGCCAGCGAGGCGAGGAATACCCGATTACACCGTGGGATTGAAGCGGCGGACGATGCGGGTTTCGTCGGGCGAGATCATCTCGTATTCGACGTTCCGCCAGACAAAGCGGCGCGTGAACATCGATGAGACCAGCAGGTGAGAGTGCATCGCCCCGGCGAAAGTGATCGTGCCGAACACATCCCAGCAGAAGTCGCGCCACGTCAGGAATGGGGCAAGCACCAGACGGAGGCTGAACTGCCGGATCACCGCCCGAGCGCCCGCCAGGACAAGAATGACGGCCCACCCCGCCATGCCCAGCCACATAGCGGTCGCACTGTCGTGCCAGCCGAGCAGGCCGGTGATGGCGACGACGGCGGCAGCGGTCCCGCCGACGAGGAAACCAAGACAATACACCAACCCCCAGCGCCACAAGTGCGGCACGCAGATTCGGGAGATCACGATCTGCCGGTGGGCGAAGCTCCAGAATTCGCGAAGGGTCGTGCGGTCGCTGCTGACGACGAGGGCCTGGGGAACGAAATGAACGAGCAGTCCCGCCTCGCGAATCGCGCGGGTCATCTGCAAGTCGTCCGACAAAGCGCGGTCCCAGTATCGCCGCATGTCCAGCGATTCAAATCGCGCACGGCGCATCGCGGTGGAGCCGCCCCAGCAGAAACTGAGATGCTCGTCGTGCAGCTTCACCGTTGTGCCGGCGTTCCAGGTCGACCGCACGCCGGCCGCGATGCCGCCGGTGGCGCGATACCAGCGGTAGCCGGTGGTGGCGCCGATCGCCTCGTCTTTCAGCGGCGCGACGAGGTATCCGATCCAGTTTTCGGCCGGCTCTGCGTCGGAGTCGACGAAGACCAGCACTTCCCGGTCGGCGCTGATTTGATCGAGCGCGGCCAGGAGATTGTGGATCTTCTGCGAGCGTTGCGACGCAAGACCGGCGACGACGAGTCTGTGCGGCCGCGCCCAATCGCGCGTCCATTCACTCACAGCGGAATAAGCAGCATCGGTGTCCGACTCAAACGCAAAAATCACTTCGTAGTCGCGAAATCGCTGGCGTCCGAGCATCTCCACGGTGTGTTTAAGCTTTTCATCGACGCCCTTGCAGGGCATGATCACCGCGACCTTCGGCTGGTAGGCGAAGTCGCCGGCCGCGTCGAATAAGGCAGGTGCATCAACGATCGCCCTGCGGAAGTATCGATGTGCACGCAGTCCGTCGACGATGGCGGCGACGCCCTGCACCACCGTGGCGAGCACGAGTAGAAATGCGAACAGTAGTAGCACTGTTTGGAAAGTCATTCGTCATCGTGCCGCGGCGCGTCATTCTGAGCAAAGCGAAGAATCCGGCCGGCTGTGAGGGCGGCTCCTGGATTTGGAGACCTCGCGCGCTAAGCAAGATCCTTCGTTGCTTCGCCTCTCAGGATGACGGGGGCGGTCACGGCCGGACTATATCGATGGCCAATCTCCACTACAATCGGGGCGTTTGAGTGAATCGATGAAGGCGAATTGGGTGAGTGCATGAAAAAACGCGCGATCGTGCTGGGCTGCGGTTTGGTCGGGTCGGCCATGGCGAAGGACCTGGCGGCGGACGAACGGTTCGAAACCACCGTGGCCGACGTAAGTGAAACGAACCTTTCCAATCTCGCGAACGTCGCCAACCTGCGGCGCGTTCAGAGCGACCTGGGCAGCCCCCAAAAACTTCGCGCGGTCATTCAGGACTGCGACATCGTCGTCGGAGCGATGCCCAGTGCGCTGGGGCATCAGACGCTCCGGACCGTCATCGAGGCGGGAAAATCGCTCTGCGACATCTCGTTCATGATCGAAGACCCGACCGAGCTTGATGCACTCGCGAAGGAAAAAGGCGTCACCGTGATCTTCGACTGCGGCGTCGCGCCGGGTCTGGCGAACATGATCATCGGCCATTGCGCGGCGCAGCTCGATGAGACGCACGACGTGGCCTATTACGTCGGCGGGCTGCCCAAGCGGCGCACCTGGCCGTACGAGTACAAGGCGCCGTTCGCGCCGTCGGACGTGATTGAGGAATACACGCGGCCGGCGCGGATGATCGAGAACGGCCAAGTCATTGTGAAGCCGGCGCTCTCGGAGCCGGAGCTGATGGACTTTCCGCAGTCGGGCACGCTGGAGGCGTTTAACACCGACGGCTTGCGGACGCTGCTGCACACAGTAAAGGCCCGCAACATGAAGGAGAAGACGCTGCGCTACCCGGGGCATTGCGAGCTGATGCGCGTTTTTCGCGAGACGGGATTCTTCCGGAAGGAGGAAATCGAAGTGCGGGGCCACGCCGTTCGACCACTGGATGTGATGTCGCGGCTGCTGTTTGAAAAGTGGCGGCTGCTCCCCCGGGAGGAGGAGTTCACAATTCTCCGCGTGCTCGTGAGCGGTGTCAAGGACGGCCGTTTGTTTCAATATCAATATGATCTATACGACGAATACGATGCGGCCAGCGGCATTCACTCCATGGCCAGAACGACCGGGTTCCCAAATACGATCATGGCGCGGATGGTGGCGATTGGGGAGTTCACTAAGCGCGGCGTTTTTCCGCCGGAGAGAATTGGGGCGGAAACCGGATTGCTTGATTGGGTCTTGAAGGAGTTGGAAGCAAAAGGTGTCCACGTGAGTCAGGAAGTGCGGGCGGACGCGACCTGAGTTTGAAATTTTATCCAGGGCCGGAATCTCGGCCGATTCGGGAAGCCGGCATGAGAAAGGTCAGTCTGTTCGCTCTGATGTCCTGCACGCTGTTCGTGCCGGCCTGCAGTCAGTCGGCGCATCAGCGTACGTCGCCAGATACAAAACCATCCGCTATTGATACGACTTTCCTGCGCGACCTTGCCGAGACGCGGAATTTTTCAGCCGGCCGGCCGTCGCGGATTCAATTGACGCCTGACGGAGCCGAAGTGCTATTTCTGCGCTGCGGGCCGCGCGATGTCGTGCAAAATCTTTACGAGCTGAAAGTGGCCGATCAGAGCGTTCGCTGCCTGCTCAAGGCTGAAGATCTGCTCGCAGGAAAAGAGGAGTCGCTGACCGCGGAAGAGAAGGCGGCGCGGGAGCGCACCCGCGAAACCCGCACCGGCATTACCTGGTATGACTTGAGCGAAGACGGGCGGCAGATTCTGACGGGCCTGAGCGGACGGCTCTACACCATCGATCGGGTAAGCGGCAAGATCACGGCGCTTTCCCAGAGTGCCGCTGGACCGGCACGGGATGCCCGTTTTTCGTTCGACGGTAAATTCGTGGCGTGCATTCGCGGCTACGATGTGCACGTCATCGATCTGGCGACGAATGAAGACCGCGCGTTGACCACCGGCGGCACGCAGGACCTGGCTCACGGCGTCGCCGAGTTTGTCGCGGCCGAGGAAATGGACCGCCGCACCGGCTACTGGTGGTCGGGCGACTCGAAGTTCATCGCCTATACGGAAGTGGACCATCGCGACGTCCCGATGCGCTACATCGCCGACGCGACGCATCCCGAAGTGGAACCTTCAGGATGGCGCTATCCGAACGCAGGAGCGAACAACGCGATCGTCCGCCTCGGCGTCATCCCCTTGGCAGGCGGCGAAACCAATTGGGCTGACTGGAATCGCGACGAATTACCCTATCTGGCCACGGTGCGTTCCGAAAAAGATTCCCCAATGACCGTATACGTACAGTCGCGCGACCAGCAAAGCGCCGTGCTTTGCCGCCTCGATCCCGCGACAGCCGAATTGAGCGAGTTGCTTGCAGAAAAAGACGCCGCCTGGATCAACATCGAGCCGGGAATGCCGCGATGGCTCAAGGACAGCACATTTCTGTGGATCAGCGAGGTCAGCGGAGAGAAACAACTCGAACTTCGCGCCGCGGATGGGGCGAAAATGAGGATAATCCCAGCCGAGAGTGAGAGATTCGAAGGTCTCGTCGCGATCGATCAAACCACGGGAGAGTTCATCATTCGCGCCGGCGCTTGGCCAAGCGAGTCGCACCTCTACCGCGTCGGCCATACGGCCGGCAATCTCCGGGGCGCGCGCCTCAGCGAAGGCCGTGGCGAGCATAGCGCCGTCTTTTCCAAAAATGGCGACACCTGGGTACAAAGCAGCGCGCTGGCCGACGGACGCGAAACGCAGACGCTGCGCCGCCGCGATGGCGCCGTTCTGGGCGAGCTGCCGTCCGTCGCCGAAAAACCGC
>DATMEE010000082.1:0-6866 GCA_035557035.1 Phycisphaerae bacterium | reverse complement strand
AGGAGACCCGCATTCTTCACGCGGCGGCAAACCTGGCGCGGCTGAAGATTCGGGCGTCGCGCGATCAGGCGAGGCTGCCGGCGGCGCTGGGGATTGCGGCACGGGAGATGGGGTGCGAGAGAATTGAACTTCATCGAGCGGATCAGGTGTTCGCATGGTCGGATTTGCACGCGATCGACGTCGCCGACTCGTTCGATGCGGGCGATGAAGGCGCCGCCGCGGCGCCGGAAGGCCCGCGCGTCTTCGATCTGCCGATCGATGATTCGAGCAAGCTCGTATTCAGCTTTTCCCGGCAGGCCGCGTTGACGCCGGAGCGGTCGCAAATCCTGGAAGAACTGGCCCGCGACGTCGGCGAGCGCCTTCAATGACGCGATCGCGGCACATCGTCTTCGTGAACGAGTTTTATCACCCGGACATCTGCGCCAGTGCGGCCGTGCTGTCGGATCGCCTTCCGCGGCTCTGCCGACTGATGCCGCAACATCGCTTCACCGTCATCGCGGGGAATCGGGCGTGGGATGAACCCGACCGGGTTTACGCTTCCGAGGAAGAGCATCAGGGGGTGCGGATCATCCGTGTCGGGCGGCCCCCGGTTGGAACCCGAAACATACTGCGTCGCGGGATGGGTTTTTTTGCGTTCGGCATGCATGCCGCGCGCGCGGCGAAGCGCCTCCGGCCGATCGACCTGGTGATCGGCTCGACGGCGCCGCCGCACGGTGGAGGTATCGCGGGCCGTATGGCGCGGGCGGTGCGGTGTCCGTACATCTATACGGTCTTCGACCTGTATCCCGATCTGGCCACGTCGCTGGGGCGGGTGTCGAACCGGTCGCCGATTCATCAGGCCTGGCTGACGATGGATTGCCGGTGGATGCGTAAGGCGGCGAGGGTGGTGTGCATTGCCGACGGCATCAACCGGCGGATCGTTCAGACGCGGGGACTCCTGCCCGGGAAAGTGGCGACGATTCACGACGGGTTCGACCCGGCCCGACTGAAGCCGCCCGAATTCGTGCAAGGCGCAGATTCGAGCGGAAAGCCTCGTGCCCCCAACGGCTTCGGGCGGGAATTCAACCCCGGCGGGCGTTTCGTGGTTCAATACGCCGGAAACATGGGACTTTCTCACCCGTTCGAGACGATCATGGCCGCGGCGTCGCGATTGTCGATGGATGAGACCGTGCAATTTCAATTCATCGGCGCCGGGCCGCATCGCGCGTACATCGCGGAGCGACTTCCGGCAAACGGCGTGTTGATCGACTATCAGCCGGCGGAGCGGCTTGGCGAGATTCTCGACGCCGCGGACGTGTGCCTGATTTCGCAGCACGACGACATGTTTGACAAGGCGCTGCCGTACAAGATTTACGGCATCTTCGCGGCGGCCAAGCCGGCGATCTTCATCGGGAACGTGAAGTCAGAAATCGCGACGTGGCTGCGCGAACAGGAGGCGGGCGTCACCGTGGCACACGGTGACGTCGATGCGTTGTGCGACGCCATCAGTGGATTGAAGCGTGATCCCGCGGCGGGTGAGCGTATGGGCGCGGCGGGGCGGCGTCTACTCGAAGAGAAGCTTCATGCGGAAACGTCGGCGACAAAATGGGCGGGGGTGATCGGAGAGGTGCTTCGCTCGCGCGATCGCCGGTAAGCACGACATTTCCATGAAAAAGCCCCGACGAGTCTTCGCCGGGGCTTTCGGTTGCTTTGAAGAAATGCGAACCGTTCGAGCGATCAGCGCTTGCGCTGTCGTTTTGCGCCGTGGCGCATCACGAAGAATCCGCAGAGCGTCACGCCGATCATCAGCGGACAGCTCGAACCGCACACCGGAGCGTGGAACAACAGGCTGAACAACAGGTTCAACGAGTCATCGGCGTCCGGGTCGCACGGCGGCACCGGCTGGCCGCCGGGCGTGTTTTCGTTGCTGTTGTTGTTCGTGTTGGTGTTTCCGTTGACGTTGCCGTTGGTGTTCGTGTTGCCATTGTTATTGTTGTTATTGTTGCCGTTTGGATTCTCACCGGGGTCGTTGCAGCCGTTTTCGTCGACGGTCAACGTGACCTCGCAGAAGGCTTCGTTGCCGGCGGTATCCGTGACGGTCAGCGTCACAACGGTGTCGCCCACGCCGATGGTCTCTCCGGCGGCCGGAGATTGCGTGATCGTCAGGCCGCTTTCGCCGGTCGGACAGTTGTCGGAGGCGACGACCTCGCCGGTCAGATCGGGCACCCGGGCCTCGCAATCCGCGTCGGCCAGAAGCGTGCGATCGTCGGGACAGGTCTCGATTTCAGGGGGCGTCGTGTCATTGGCACACGGATCGCAAAGGCCCGCCGTGACCGTCACTGTGAATTCGCAGGAGCCGACGTTGCCGGCTTCGTCCTCGGCCTGGATGGTGACGACGTGGTCGCCAACGCTTAGCGGCGTGCCTGCTTCGGGATCCTGGGTGACGATCAGGTCGGCCACTGCCGTGCAGTTGTCACCCGCCTTTGCCTGCGCGATGACGTCCGGCAGCGCGGCCAGGCAGTCTTCTCCGGCGGCAAGACTGAAATCCTCGGGGCAGGCCACCAGCGGCGGCAGCGTATCTTCGGCGCAGGGGTTCAGGCAGTCGCCCTGCTCGACCGTGACGGTGAATTCGCACGTGTCGGTGTTGCCCTGCTCGTCGGCAACCGTGATCGTGACGACGGTCTGGCCCACGGGCACGACGGTTCCTGCCTCGGGGTCCTGGGTAATCGTAAATCCGGACTCGCCGCCGAGCGCAGTATCGTCATTTTCGTTATTGTTGTCGTCGGCGGGCTGGGTGGTGCAATTGTCGGTCGCTTCGATCTGGGCGGTGTAATCCGGCAACGTGGCAGTGCAGGTTACATCCGCCTGGAGGGTGTCACCCTCAGGGCAGGACGTAATCACCGGCGGCTCGTCGTCCAGGCCGCAGGCGCACTCATCCACGGTGACGGTGACGGTGAGCGTACACGTCGCGGTGTTGCCCGCCTCGTCGGCCACGGTGATGGTGACGGTGGTGTCGCCGGGGGGCAGGCTGGTGCCGGCCTCGGGATCCTGGGTGATGGTCAGGTTAGAGGCGGCGCCAACGGAGGTGTTTCCGTTGTTTTCGTTACCGTTATTGTTTTCGTCCTCCGGTTGTGACGTGCAGTTGTCGCCGGCCTCGACGTCGCCGGTGTAGTCCGGCAGGGTCGCGGTGCAGCTCCTTCCGCCATCGAGTGTATCGTCCTCGGGGCATGAGGTGATGACCGGATCCTCGTCGTCCAGCCCGCATTCGCACTCGTCGACCAGCACGGTAATCGTGAAATTGCAGGTCGCGCTGTTTCCGTGCTCGTCGGTCGCGGTCACGACCACGTCGGTGTCGCCGGGTCCGACCTCGGTGCCGGGCGGCGGGGTCTGCGTAATGGTCAGCTCGCAGAGCGGCTCGCTGTTGTCGCTGGCGACCGGTCCTTCGCTCTGCGTGTAGTCGCCGATGATGTAGGTGCAGCCTTCCGCGAACACCTCGAAATCTTCGGGGCAAATATTAAAGACCGGCGGCTCGGTGTCTTCGATCTGATCGCAACTGCAGCCGGCTTCGTTGACTTCGGTCTCGGCCGCGGTCCCCGGGCAGGCATCGTCGCAATCGGTGACGCCATCGCCGTCGGAGTCGCACACGGCGTCATCGCCCAGATATTCCCCGCCGAGATTGATGCAGGTCGCCTGCGAAAGCACTTCGCAGCCGTCGCCCTCACCCAAGCCCTGATCGCTCAAGCAGCAGGCGCCTGTCAGCGGGCAGACTTCGCCGCCTTCAAGGTCAACGTCGATGACTGCCAGGCCGATCGTTCCCGTGGGCACGCCGCTATCCACCAGCTTGACCGGAGTGAATGTAGCGGTCGCGGTGTCGATCGTCCCAAGCTCGATGTTGTGACCGCTCGAATCCACGACGTAAGAAACCAGGTGGTAATATTCTCCGCCAAAAAAATCGCCGCCGGAGGTCCAGCTCGATCGGCCGGTGGGGCCGACAGTGGTCGCAGAGGGGTTCGACCCATTCAGTAGCTGCCAATCGACGATTCGCAAAAATGGGTCATCGATGCCGACTGTCCCGTTGTTGATGCAATACAAGGTGCTGGTTGCGGCATCGAAGGCGGTCGATTCCGCTCGCGCCCCAATATGGCCCGTGTCGCCGACGACGGTCACTGTTTCGGCGTCGATATCCACGGCGGCCAGATAATGAAATGGAGTATCGTCGAGGTAAGTGATATACAGCGTGTCGCCGATGAAGGTCATCGAGTCGACCGGTCTGGGGAAAAAATCACCGATCAATCTTAGTTGCGGCAGTCCGCAGGGATTATCGAGGACATAGAGTTCAAAGAAGGTGTCCTGATCGGGGTTCAGGCGTCCGGCGATCCAGACGGTTCCTTCGGCATCGGCAGCCAACGCGCCGGCACGGTCCGGCATGGCGAAGGTCTCGGCCCCGGGATCGACCAGGGTGAAGCGATAGAGCGTGGTGCCGCGCGACGAGAAGAACACGGGGGCGGCCCAGGCGGTCGCGGATGCAAGCAGCAGCGCGCACACACTGACGCCGAGAAGACATGCGGGTGACATTCGCGAACAGCAACGATTCAACATGACATTCTCCCGGGATGAGGCGGCCGGTGTCTCATCCAAGTCTTTCAGTTCCGCGTCGTGGCGGCCTTTTTCAGAGATACTGCATCGGCACGCTTGCGGTCGAATCCGCAAGACCTGAAGTCATTCCCCTCGTGGCGAATGACAGTCACTCGACACGCCGGCGAACTCGTCGCCCGCGTCTCGATCGAATTCTCAGAGTGGTGGGCGTCCCGACGCCGCGCTCGATTCTGTTCCCCTTCCGATGCGAGGTTCGCGAGACGGTCCAGATGGGAGCGGCCGTTAATCTCGCGTGGCAACGGCCCCTCTATCCATTATTGAACAGTCAGGCTGACAGAGTCTACCTCTGAAGACGTCCGATTCAAGGTGGTATTGGGACCTTTCTTTTCCGTCAGGCAAGAATTGCCGAACGGCGAGGGGCGTCTTGGGCGCGAATTTTATCGGAAACGGCGACGCCGGGGGCGTGAATCTGTTGCCAGGCGAGCAGCGAAATAAGTGCCCATAGGCAGAAATTGTGGTCGGCGCGGCCCGAGACGTGCTCGCTAAGAATTCGCAAAGCGCCTTGCTTGCTCAGCACCGATCCGAAGAAACAACGGTCGTTGTCGATCAGTTCTTGTGCGTAACCGCGGAGCGGACCGCGGAGCCAGGTGCCAACCGGCACTTCGAAGCCCTTTTTGGGACGGTTGTGGAGTTCGGGGGGAAGGTCCTCCCGAAAAGCCTCTATCAAAAGATGTTTCTTTCGGTAGCCGTTGAGCTTCCATCGCCAGTCCATGGGAAACACCGCGTCAACCAATCTGAAGTCCAGGAATGGAGAACGCACCTCCAGGGCGTGAGCCATCGACATGAGGTCGACTTTCATCAGCATGTCGTCCGGCAGGGAGAGCTGCCACTCGGTCAGCAGATGATTATTGAGGTTGTCGCTGTTTTTTGGACTGCCCCGATATTGCCAGAGAAGGTCGGCAATGCGGCGAATCGCGGCCGCCGATTCGCCGGGTTCATGCAAGAGACTTGCCAACGTTCGGTCGTCGGAGGTGCGCATCCAGTTTGCGTAGCGCATCCGCAGATCGGAATCGAGGGAGCGAATCGCCCGTTTCAACATGCTGATGCGCCCGCCGATTTTCGTTTCGCGCCGCGCCGGCATCGATTCGATAAGGCGGCGGAGCGCCGGGTAGACGGGGGTCGCGGCGAGCCAACCGTATTTTCGCGAGAGGGTTGCGGCGGCGTAACGGTTGTATCCGGCGAACAATTCGTCGGCCCCGTCGCCGCTCAGAGCCACCGTCACGTGCTTTCGCGTCATGCCGCTGAGCAGATAGGTGGGAAGGGCCGAGCTGTCGGCGAAGGGTTCGCCGATGTGCCGTTGAACAGTTGGAATCACGTCCTGAATTTCCGCCAGCGTCAACGGGATGACCGTGTGCTCGGTGTCGTACATGCGTGCGACGGCGTTGGAGTAGCGGCTCTCATCGTAAAACGGTTCTTCCGGAAAGCAGACGGAAAAAGTTTTGATTCGTTGGCCCGCTGCCTTCGCCCCGAGGGCGGTGATGATGGCGGAATCGATGCCGCCGGAGAGAAACACGCCGACAGGGACATCCGCGATGAGGCGGAGCTTGACCGCATCCGAGAGCGACTTGCGCACCTGCTCTTTCGCCTCTTCGAACGTACCCGTTCCGTTGTCAGTGTTCGGCGGGGGAACCCACTGTTTAATCTCGACGTCGCCATCGTGATATCGAAGAAGATGGCCCGGCCGCAGCTTCGAGACTCCCTCGAAAATCGTGTCGGGGGCGGCGATGAAGCCGAGCGACAGAAGCTGATACATGGCTTCCCGTTGGATTACCGGGTTCTGAATCGCCGGCCTCAGGGCGTGCATTTCTGACGCGAACGCGATGCCTCCGCTATCGGGTTGCGTCCAGAGCAGCGGCTTGACACCCGTCCGATCGCGCGCGAGCGTGAGGGTCCGCGAGGCGCCGTCCCAGTAGGCGAAGGCGAACATTCCGTTGAGTCGGGAGAGAAATCCCATGCGCGGATCGCGGCGACAGAGTTCGAGGAGCACGGCCGTGTCGCCGGTGGAATGAAAGGTCGCGCCGTCGGCGCGCAATTCGTCCCGGAGTTGATGGAAGTTATAGATTTCTCCATTAAAAATCAGTACGCCGTGGCCGTCGGCGGTGCGCATCGGCTGCTGGGCTGCGTCGGTCAGGTCCTGAATTTTTAGGCGGGCATGGCCCAAAGCCAGGCCATGCGCAGGGTCGATCCATGAGCCGGCATCCTCCGGCCCGCGATGGTGAACCCGGCGGACC
>DATMEE010000081.1:0-3078 GCA_035557035.1 Phycisphaerae bacterium | reverse complement strand
TGGTGATTGCGCGCCGCTCGCGCCGCGCATGTCTCAGCCCGAGCACGAAAGAAGGCGGTCGGGTGCTTTGCGCGTTGCACTCGCTGGTGACGAAGATGCTCCGGATTTCCTGAGGCAATAGCTCAATGATGTAGTCCGCAGTCGGCAATTCCAATTTCGATGGGGCAGGCGAAAAGGTGAGCCTCGTGTTGCGGGCTATGCCATCGAGGCCCTGGTAGGTCAGGATTGCCTGATCGGACAGAACTCCTCGACCGAGGCGTCCGCGCCTTTCGCGGCGCATGCCCCGCACCTCGAAAACGTCGGCAAAGTCGCCGTCGAATGTGAATGAAAATCGAAGCGCCACGGGACTGGTGCCGAAATTGCGGAACGCGAATCGCTGATAGAGCGCACCGCGCCAAACAAACAAGGTGCGCAGTATGTGCACGGTGTCTTTGCCAAGGACGAGGCGGTCATCGAAAAACAAGTCAGGATTGGTGAGATCGACCGTGAGCGCGGTATTGTCGTCTCGTAAATTCGAGCCGAGCAGCAAGGGATCCAGCCCGTCGACTCGGAAGTCGAAGCGCGAAAGATGACGCGTATCGGCGTGAAACAACCCGTCCGGATCGCCGGCTGACACGCCGATATCCCCGTGGCTATCAACCACCAGAAAAGTGTCGTCGTGCTTCAGCGTCCGTCGTGGACGGCTCGCGGGACCCGCAGCGGGAATATAGAAACTAGCCTCCGTCACATCGGCGAAGGCGTTTTCCGGAGAAAGGGTGGCGACTGGTACAGTCGGCATGTCGCCGTCACGTCGCGGCAATGCTCGCCGGCTCGACAGCAGATTTATCGAGTTGGTTCGCCGGGTTGCCGCCGTTCTGAAATCGGGTTAAGTCGGCCGGCAGGTGGACTTCATCACCTCGCTCGAGAAGCGACCGGTAAAGTTTGACGTAGTCGGTCGCCATGCGGTCAGCGGTGAACCGTTCTTCAAACCGCCGACGCACTTTGGTTCGATCAAGCGCCAGGACTGCATCGAGCCGTGCGACCGCTTCATCGACTGAAGAGACAATATAGCCGGTGACGCCGTCTTCAACGATCTCCGGAACCGAGCCACATCCAAAGCTGAGGATTGGCGTTCCGCATGCCATCGCCTCGATCATCGCCAGTCCGAACGGCTCCGGCCAATCGATTGGAAAAAGGAGCGCCGCGGCCTGGGCCAAGAAATCATTTTTCTGCCGTTCCCCGATCTCCCCGATAAATTCGACAATGGGGTCGTCGATCAGGGGCGCTATCACCTCCTGAAAATAGACGCGGTCCACCTTGTCAACCTTGGCAGCAATCTTCAAAGGCATCCCTGCAGCCTTGGCGATAGCGATCGCGCGATCGCAGCGCTTCTCGGGAGAGATACGGCCGAGAAAAGCGAGGTAGTTTCCTGTTTGGGTTTCCGCGGGCTGATAC
The DNA here is from genome assembly GCA_035557035.1 of Phycisphaerae bacterium. Lineage (GTDB taxonomy): Bacteria > Planctomycetota > Phycisphaerae > UBA1845 > UTPLA1 > JADJRI01. The sequence goes on along the minus strand of DATMEE010000081.1, from coordinate 1,644 downwards.
AAATTGCGCGGCAGGCCGTGGTAGACGGTCGACAAGAAGTTGGCGGTCGCAACCGGCTTTCGTTGCGCGTTCGAAATCGATACCAACGGCATTTCAATGAATTCGGAATAAAGGGCCGGCATGTGCGGTAGATCCTGGCGCCCATGCAGCGTCGTCAGGGTTCTGTTGGCTTGCGGTCTGAAAATCGGGAAGTGGCAATAGTCGATATGGAAATGCAGGACTTCGAACTTGCTCGCTCGAGCTCGCACTTTCTCAAGCATGAGGATCGCGTGCGGGAATAGATCGGAGATATCAGGATCGAGACGCAAGGCGCGCTTGGAGCAGGGCACGAGCTCGGCCGACGTAATCGAGTCGCCGCTAGCGAAGAGCGTCACCTCGTGACCTTGCTCGATCAGTGCCTCCGTCAGGTAGGAGACGATACGTTCGGTTCCGCCGTATCCGGGTGGTGGGACTGATTCAACGAGGGGCGAGATTTGCGCAATTTTCATCAGTGGTTCCCCGCCCGTGGCGCGCGCGGCGATTCTGGCCACTGGTACACAACAACAAGAGCCTGCGTTTGGTTGCATTCTCGTCCGGTCGAGCCGCGTTGTAAGATCGTGTGCACCGCCCGATACTTCCAAAATGCGTAAAATTCGGCTTTCGTCGTTCGCTGCGTTCACTCTTCTATTTGGCGCGATGTATGCAGCATTCGGCGTGGCGTCCCCGTTTTGGCCACTGTTCTTCGAATCCCGCGGACTTTCATCCGAGCAGCTGGGAATTTTGCTCGCTGCCGGCACAGTCGTTCGACTGCTCGCCGGTCCGTTGGCCGGGCGCATTGCGGATATGCTCGGGACGTTACGCGCGGTGCTGGCCGTTTCAATGGCGCTCGCGGTTATCGCTGCACTCGGACTTCTTCCGGCTTCCGGGTTCCTCTGGCTGCTCGTGATCGCCGCGTTTCAAGCGGCGGCGCTTGCGCCGGTCACGACGATCGCCGACGCGCTCGCCGTCCACGCATCGACGCAAGACACAGGGTCTCGAGCATTCGAATATGGTTGGGTGCGGGGTACCGGGTCCGCGGCTTTTGTCGTGGGCACATTGTTAGCGGGCCAAATGCTCGCTCTCAGCCTCTTGGAACCTTCGATTCTTGTCTGGCTGCACGCGGGACTGCTTGCCTGCGGAATCCTCGCGGTAGGAGTCGTGCCGGGGATTTCCCCTAGCTCGGCCAAATTGGGTGGACGGGAAGGGCCCTCAATGTTGCAGGGGTGGCGGGAAGCTTTTCGAAATCGACCCTTCCGCTATGTCTTCGCGGTGTCCGCGCTCATTCTCGGCAGTCACGCAATGCACGATGCTTTCGCGGTGATCCGATGGAATTCGGGAGGTCTGGATCCCGTCACTGTGAGCATCTTGTGGTCCGAAGCCGTACTCGCGGAAGTGCTGGTTTTCTTTGTGCTAGGGCCATGCGTCATCAACAGGATAGGACCGAGGGGTGCGGCCGCGTTGGCAGCAATTGCGGGCTGCGTTCGATGGATGGTCATGTCGCAAACCACCGATGTGAGTGCAATCGCACTGGTTCAGCCCTTGCATGGAATAACCTTCGCGCTTTTGCATTTGGCTTGTATGCGGGTTATCGGCGTGTCGATGCCTTCGCATCTCGCGGCCACAGCG
>DATMEE010000080.1:0-4628 GCA_035557035.1 Phycisphaerae bacterium | reverse complement strand
GCCTCCGTTTCTCGCAGGGACGCGCAGAACAGCGGTGTTCTGAGCGCGGGATTGTTGGATCGGCCGGGTTGAGGCACAATATGAGCGACCGCCGCTCACTCCGTTCGCCGAGACGGCGAACGCTACGTCGCTGCTACTTGGGCGGCCGTGGAGCGGCGAGCATTCGGAGGTACATCGGAATGAATGGTATTGAGAGAATCAGTCGTACGGCCGCGATCGCGGCTTGTCTTTTGTTTTGTGCTACGCTGGGGGCATGCAAGTCGAAGGAAAGCTCCACGTCACAGACCCATTCTCACGGCGGCGCGGAGGGGTCAGCCCATGACCAGCACGGCGACTCGATGGCCGGCAGCGACACGGATCGTGCCGCGGCCGATCTTGAAAAGGAGGAGCGGGAGCGGAAGAGCCGGCCCCGGCGACCGGCCTTGCACGATTCGCGTCGCGGGTCGCGCGTGGTGGATCAGCCTCGTCCGACGGTGCCGCCGCCGCGGTAGGCGGCGGATGTGCGAGTTGAACCTCAATTGGCGCGGGCGATCTGATTCGGGGTGTTTGCGCGACGTCGTCGGCCGTGGATGAGAAGTTTGCACACGATCTCCCGGCACCGTCGGTGCGGGGCTAAACAGGGGCAGCGGATCGTGCAACTGAGAATCTTTTCCACCGGATCAGTAGACGGGGTTTTGCGTTCGAGAATGCGCCGTATTGTAAACACTCTGGTTGGGGTCGCGATTTGCGTGCCGGCCGTCGCGGGCATGTTGTACGGCCAGACAACCCCGCCGGCCAGAGCTGACGCATCCGAACAAATCAAAGAACTAAACAACGCGCTGGGGCCAGAACACACGGCCAGCACCTTTCCGGAACTGAGCCGGTTGCTTTCCGACCCGCACGATCAGGTTTACTGGCTTGTGGCCAAGGCGGAGGACGTTCAAGCGACGGATGGAAAGGCGGCGCGAATTATCGCGGAGGCGGCCGACACGCGAATCAAAAACTGGAAGGACCGCGTGATTATCGATGAATCGCTGGTGAGCGCGCTCAAGAGAATCTTGTTAAGGCCCCTCATCGAGATCATTGTCCCGGAGGAACTCGCCAGGCGTCTTGAGGAACTAGGCAAAGCGGGATTTGACGACGAAGTCAAGAGCGACACCGACAAGTTCACCCTGTTTTCGCGGGGCGTGCCGCGGTCGGTGATGGGCTGGCCGTCGAAATCGACGTCTCCCTACGTGGCGGCCGCGAAGGCGGGCGACACGATCGCGACACCCCTGAACGCCGCAAGGGGCAGCGAGTTGCCCAACATTTCCACATTGCTGGAAAGAGCGAACGAACTTGCCGGCGCTGCCGCTGATTCGAGCGCGGATAACGATCCGGACGTGAAAGATGCCATCTCCGTGACAAGTGCACTGCTCGACCGGGCGATCGGGGTGGATGGAGAGGATCGAGGAAATTCAGACAATCTGCCGGAGCATTGGAACACGCTCGCGGGAATGTTTCAGGACAAAAATCTGTGGCGCTGGGCGGGGCTGGCGAGGCTGCTGCAGTCCATGACGACGACTGACAAGCGCGAGAGAGCCGAGACATTGAGCGCTGCAAACGCCCTGCTGGCGAGGTCGAAAGCAGTCGAGGACGGTCTTCCGGACTGGGCGAAGCAGGGCAAATTCAAGGAATCGGCCTGGGGTAATCCCAGATTATGGTCGGATCGGCTTGCCGCAGAGTCGATGTCGGAAGCCAGTCTATCCGAGTTGCCTCTTTCGCCGGACTTTCGGGAAGTCGGCCGCGTCGCGCGCGGCAACGCGGAGTCTGCGTTCATTCAGACCATGAATGGCGGCTCGGATGAAGAGCGATTTCAAGCGATGCAGAAGGCGAAATGGGCGGACCTCCCGTCTCATCTTCGTCTGGGACGTACGCCCCCGACCTTGAGTAGACTCAAGATGCAGTTGTTCAACGATCCGACAAGAATCAAAAAGGCGTCCGGCGTTCCGTTCATCTACTTCGAACTTCTTGAAAGCGGCGACGTCGGCTCAAAACGTTATGACGCCCTCCTACTCTATTGCGAAAACCCGACGCAAGGACCCGACGATACGCATTCCGACGCCTGGATTTCGAATCGAGCGACGGCTGACGAAGCAGTGGGAGAGGCCCTGGCCCGTATTCCCTATCGGGACCGCGGAGACGTGCGGTGGAAGATCATTCTTGCTCCCGACGGGAGTACACGCTCGAAGACCTGGTCCAATTACGACAACGCCATGGCGAGCCTGATCAGCGCCAAGCAGCTCAATGCCGTAAACAGCGCAGAGTGGCTTTACTATATTCCCACCGCCGGCGCGCTCATCGCCGACGAAGGTTCTCCCTGGGACATGGAAAGCTCCTTGCGGGTGTGGTACCTGTCGCTGGTGCGGACCAGACAAGAATCTCAACTGTCGACTTCGCCATCGAGCCTGGCGCCACCGAGCGGAACCAAACTGAGCATCCTTCGACTCGCTGGGGACAAGGGGATTCCCCTGCTCACGTCGCTAGCCGGTGGAAGTTAGCCTCCCTCGCAGAAAGAGGCGGCGTGCGGTGCTTAGGCACCGTAGGACGGCCCCGGGGGCGCGTGAACAGGCGGTTTCTCTCACACGGCATGAACCGCTGCTTTCGGGCGCGGCTCCGTCGATTTTCGTCTTATGGTGTCGTCAGGAACGGCTTTAGCGGTTGGTCCTGATCGATGCCCAGCAAATTCAAGGGCGCCTGCTGCATAATCGACGGCGAAGTCCACGTACAGAACTCAGGGATTCCCATCCAACACAGCGCCTTGGGCTGGCTGCCGAAGTAGCGAAGCTGCCGCTCGAATGACACCTGGGCGGCGGGCGATTGGGCGAGCTGGGCCGCTTCCATCATGGCCGAAATGCCGAAGAAGCTTTCGGCCAGCTCGCCGAAGGAGCTGGGGCGCGGGTAGTGAACCAGCTTGATTTCAGCGCTCGCGGGGATGTCGGCCATCTCGCGCGTCGCGGCGATGGCGTCCTTCAGGCCGCCGAGCCGGTCGACCAGGCCGATCTCCAACGCGCGGCGGCCGGTATAGATGCGCCCGCCGGCGAGCTTGCGGATTTCCTTCTTGGGCATCTTTCGTCCTTCGGCGACGCGGTCGAGGAACTGCTCGTAGGTGTTGAGGATGTATCCCTTGATAAGTTCGCGATCCTCAGGGCGCATTTCGCGATGGCCGGAGCCGAGGAGGGCGCGGTCGCCGCGCTTCATTTCATAGGTGTCGACGTCCATGCGGTTGATGGCCGACTGCTGATTTGCGAGCATCGCGATGACGCCGATGGATCCGGTGATGGTGGTTGGCTCGGCGAAGATGAGGCGGCCGGGGCATGCGATGTAGTAGCCGCCCGAGCCGGCGACGGTTCCCATGCTGACGACGACGGGCTTTTCATCGTTGAGGTCGGTGAGCTTGCGCCAGATCACGTCGGAGGCGTAGGCGGAGCCGCCGGGGCTGTCGATCCGCAGAACCACGCCGCGGATGGTCTTGTTTTTGCGAATTTCCTCGATGGATTTGACGAACTCGTCGCGCATGATCAAGGAGGAGGCAAATCCCGAGCCGAGGTTCATGTCCACGATCGGGCCGCGGGCGTGCAGCACGGCGATCTTCGGACCGACGGCCTTGTAGCTTTCCTGGGCCTTGGTCATCTCCTTGGTGATCTGCGTAAGGAGGTCCTGAAGCGAGGTGATCTTGGACATGTCTGAGCCGTCGAGATCGCCCTTCTTGAGCTTGCCACGGCGCAGGAGGCGCTCGCGATATTCTTCGTAATAGGCGATTTCATCGACAAGGCCGGTGTTCTTCGCGTCCTCGGGTTCAAAGAGGCAGGTGTCGATGATCTCGCGCACTTTCTCCTTTGAGAGCTTGCGTCCCTCGGCCACGATGCGGACGTAGTCGCCGAACTGATCGTCCATGATCTGGTTCATTTCTTCGAGGAAGAACTTGTTCGGCTCGCGGCTGTTGACGAAGCCAGGGTACTTGTAGGCGCCGGCGGTGATGACGTCGTATTCGATGCCCTGCAACTGCATCATGCCCTTGGTGAAGGCGAAGACGCGGCCCAGGCCGGGCAGAGCGAGCGAGCCGCTCGGGGCGATCGCGATCTCGTCGGCGGCGCAGGCCAGCAGATAACCGTTGGGCTCGCCCATGTTCAGATAGGCCATCACTTTTTTCCCGGAGGCGCGGAACTCGGTGAGGCTGCGGCGAAGCTCTTCGATGTCGGGAACCGCCAGGGCCAAGCCGTCGACGTTCAGGAGAATCGCGCCGACCGAGTCGTCCTTGCCGAGCTTTTCAAGGCTCTCGACCAGCTCGCGGGCCGTGCGAATGCGGCCGGGCAGAGGGACGTTGATGGCGCGGGCGGGCACGAGGAAGGGATCGATGCGGATTTCGATCAACCGCTTCACGGGATCGATTTTCTTTTCCTCATCATCCGTTTTTTTCGAGTCTTTCTTGTCGTCGTCGGCGGATGCCCTTTTCTTGTCGTCCTGCTTCTTTGCGGATTTCTTGTCGGACTTTGGGGGATCGTCCGCCGCGCGGAGCAGCGGAGGGAACGCGAGCATGGCCGCGAGCAGGGTGAGTTGGGTCGTCATCGAGTTTTTTCGCATTTTGGAACTCCTCCGCGGCGCGCGTT
>DATMEE010000079.1:0-8174 GCA_035557035.1 Phycisphaerae bacterium | reverse complement strand
GAGCTGATTGGAGTCCGCTCCGAAGGAGCGGCGGAGTCGCTGAAGCGGCGATCTGACTCACTGACCCGGCGCCGGCATCCTGCGATACGTGCTCGCCCGGTCGTTGTTTTTTTCCTGCAACTGCTTCACCACCCCGCCCAGTGCGTCTCTGTCCTTCGGATCGATCTTCCGCAGAAGCTCCACCGCCGCGCCCGCCCGATTCGGATTCCAGAAATCGCCGTTGCTGCTGATCATCTGCTCCAATTGCACGATCGCCGCCCGCACCGATGGAATGTCCCGAAGCATGTTCGAGTCTCGCACGATCGACTTCAGCGGCCCCGCGTCCGACTCCCGCGCGATCTCCAACAGCGTCGTCGACACCGAATGCCGAATCGACCCCGGCGCCGTATTCTCGTTCATTCGCAGCGACAGCATCTGCGGCTCCACCAGCACGGACATCCAGCAGAGCACCAGCATCGTCAAGGCCCCTTCGGCCAATCCGAGTCCCATGCCGAATGTGCGATCAGCCCACGTCAGAAACGACCGCTTCAGAATCACGCGGTTCCGGGCCATGCGAACAAACGCCCCCGCCACCAGAAACGTCACGACCATCACCAGGCCGCACGCCAGCAGATTCCCCAGCGGGCTGGACTTGCCCGCGATCATTTGCACCGCGGCATCAGCGAAATCCGGCTTGGCCGCCAGAAGCACGACCATCACGATCGTCAGCGGCAGCATTACCAATTTTCGAAACGCCCCGCGCCACAATCCGTGCAAACCGAGCGCGCCGATCACTACCGATGCGATCTGCCCCAGCAGGTAATCGGCCTGTTCACTGAAATAAAAGCCGGTCGCGGCGCCCCCCGCCAGCAGACCAAACGTCAGCACCGGAAAGCGCGCCTTCCGCTTGCCTTCGACCTCAAAGCTCGCACCTTCTGCCTTGGCGGGGGCTTTCGGCGCGGATCGACTTCGTTTCACGACCGGAGGTGGTTCGACCGAGTACATTCTGGCTTCCCTCTGGACGCCGCAGCGCCCGTCAGTATGTTTACCATTTATCGGTTCGCCGGCGGCGTGCAAATATTTGGGCCAACCGCCATGATTCCAAGAATACCTCGAATCCGGCACCAGCAGGGCGCCGGCAGGTGATTTGGACGCAGTCAGAGAGGTCATTATGAGTTCTGAGAGCGGCTGGTATTACGCGGAAGACGGCAAGGCCATGGGGCCGATGAACCGGGACGAGCTGCTCGCGAAGCTTCCCCGGCTGCAAGGACCGGAAACGCTGATTTACGGACCGACCACCCCCGAATGGACGGCCGCCCGCCACGTCTCTGCGTTCGCCGAAGCACTAAAAGGCCACGGCGGCCCGCCTCCGACGCCCAAGACCCGCATCTCCGACGAGATCGACTACGAGATCTTCGGCGACGACATGCAATTCGTCGAAATCACCCTCGACCCAAACGAGGTCGTCGTCGCCGAGGCCGGCGCCATGATGTACATGACCCAGGGCGTGGAGATGCAGACGGTCTTCGGCGACCCGTCCAAGCAGCAGGGTTTCCTCGGCAAGCTCTTCGACGCCGGCAAGCGCATGATCACCGGCGAATCGCTCTTTCTCACCACCTTCGGCGCGATGGGCAGCGAGCGCGAAAAGGTCGCGTTCGCCTCGCCATATCCCGGCAAGATCGTGCCACTGCACTTCGAACAGGTCGGCGGCGAAATTCTCTGCCAGAAGAGCGCGTTCCTCTGCGCCGCACGCGGCGTGCAGATCGACATCGCCTTTCAAAAGAAAATCGGCGTCGCGCTCTTTGGCGGCGAGGGTTTTATTCTTCAGCGCATTCGCGGCGACGGCCTCGCCTTTGTCCACGCCGGCGGCATCATCGTCCGGCGAGAGTTGCAGCCGGGCGAACACCTGCGCGTCGACACGGGCTGCCTGGTGGCGTTTCAACCGTCAGTGCAATACGACATCGCCAGTGCCGGCGGCATCAAAACGTCGCTCTTCGGCGGCGAGGGTTTGTTCCTGGCAAGTCTGCGCGGTCCCGGCTCAGTCTGGCTGCAATCGCTGCCCTTCTCGCGCTTGGCGAGCCGCATCGTCGGCACCTTCGCCACCGGCAAGGATCAGGGCTCAGTCCTCGGCGGCCTGTCGAACATCTTTGAGCACTAAAAGGCGCCGATGGGTGCCGTGTCGAAGATCCCGCCGTGGCGGACCGACGGCCGTTGCGTCGGCATGATCGGTCGCAACAGGCAGACGCGACGCGTCACGGACGCGCGGAGCAAATCAGAACCTGCCCCGCAAAGCCTGCCCGCCGTGGCGGGTGGCACGGCCCTCACCGAATGGGAAGAATGATGCATATGCGTGAGACTTACAAATAAACGAGGATCGGAGAGGTAAAGCAATGGCTAAGAGCGGCGACAAATTTGAAAAGCACTTCGAACGAAAACGGAAAGAATCCGAGGACTATAAGAAAACCTTACCCGGCGAAGATGAAGCCCCGCTGCCCCCACCGGTCGAGACCATCCGAAAGGCCGCCGGCGACATCGGCCGCAACGACCCCTGCGCCTGCGGCAGCGGAAAAAAATACAAGCAATGCTGCCTCGTGAAAAAGGCTCCCGCCACGAAGAAGAAAAGCAAGAAGCGGTCCTAGCCGCCGCGAAGCGGCGTAAAACAGAGCCGCGCCCGTCAGAAGCGGTCAGCGCTCGACCGAAGAAGAACCCTGAGATACAAGCGCGACGTTGCGCCATTTCCCTGCCAATCACTAACGCCCGTCGCTCTGTCCCAATAACTCCTTTCCTATTCCTCCATGTCTCACCGCCTTGCATTCTTCCCTTCACTTGTCGGATAATTAGCTGGCGATCGAATTGGGGGAACAATGCCGCGCACCTCTCTCTTAACCATCACCTTCCTCGCATTATCCTTTTCGCGCGCCGCCGCCGCCGCCGAGTTCGTCGAACTCCCCCCCATCGCCGACAACACCCTCTACTTCAGCCCCACCGGCCACCTTTCCAACGGCGCCGGCGACTTCTTCTTCACCGGAACCACCTCCTTCGTCGAAGCCCGCCGCGGCCTGGTCCGATTCGATATTGCCGGCGCGATCCCCGCCGGCGCGACGATTACTGACGTCACGCTGTCACTCCACATGTCCCGCACTTCCGCGGCCGCCGAAATCACCTCCCTGCATCCGTTGCTCGCTTCCTGGGGCGAAGGCGCTTCCGATGCCCCCGGCGAAGAAGGCACGGGCGCGCCGGCCCAGCCCGGCGACGCCACCTGGCTGCACACCGGGTTTAATACCCATTTCTGGGCCGCCCCTGGCGGAGACTTCGATCCGACCCCCAGCGCCGCCATCCCGGTCATCGGCGTCGCCTACTACGACTGGACCGCCACGCCCCTGCTGCTCGACGACGTTCAGGGTTGGCTCGACCAACCCGCCACAAATCACGGCTGGCTGCTCATGGGAAACGAAGCGAACGGAGGCTCCGCCAAGCGCTTCGACAGCCGCGAGCACCCCGACCCGACCGTCCGCCCCATTCTCACCATTGGATACGAGCCCATCCCCGAACCCGGAACGCTCGCACTTTGCCTGATTCCGCTTTCGGCGCTGTGCCGCCGCACACGCCAATCTCTGCGGCAATAGATCTGGTACAATGGCGTTACACAGGTTAGCGCCCCCGTTTAGCCCCGCTTCGTCGGGGCGTGTGTGCCACTGCTCTGTGAGCAGTGCTCCCCGTGTGCCACCGCTCTGTGAGCAGTGTCCCCGACCAGCCGTGTCAAGCAGGAGGCATCCATGACGCTCCCCCGCCTTCTCGGAAAAACCTTCTCCGACTTCGATAAACTCGGCGCCCTCGACGCCTTCAAGGGCCGCCGGCGACTGATCTTCGGTGGCTCGCTCCTCGCCGGCGCCGTCGCCTGGCCGCGAAACGCGAAAGCCGGGCCGCCCGCCTCCGCCGAGCACTGGCTCGCCCGCCGCATCACGATGGGCGCGACTGAAGAGGAGCTGACGCTTGCCGATTCCCTCGGCTACGACGCATACCTCGAATACCACCTTAATCCCGCCGCCATCGACGACAGCGCCCTCGACACGATTCTCGAAGCCTACGATTCGCTCACCATGACGCCCGCCGAGCTGCTGGACCTGCCCCAGAACCAGCCGCCGAGTGAACTCATCGAGGCCGCCATCCTCCGCTCGGTCTTCAGCAAGCGCCAGCTTTTCGAGCGCATGGTCGAATTCTGGACCGATCACTTCAACATTGACATCAACACCGGACTAAACCGCCTCCTGAAGGCGGTGGACGACCGCGACGTCATCCGCGCCCACGCCCTCGATACCTTTCCGAACCTGCTCATCGCCAGCGCCCACAGCCCCGCGATGCTCTTTTATCTCGACAATTACGCCAGCGTCGTGGGAAACCCCAACGAAAACTACGCTCGCGAGCTGATGGAGCTTCACACCCTCGGCGTCGGCGGCGGCTACACCCAGCAGGATGTCGTCGAATTGGCACGCTGCCTCACCGGCTGGACGATCTACAGCCAGAATTCCGGCGCGAATTCGCTCACCTACCGCTACCGCGCTATCGACCACGACAACGACGAGAAGACCGTGCTGGGAAACTACGTCGCTCCGGGCGGAGGCCAGGCCGACGGCGACGCCGTGCTGAACGTTCTTGCTTATCACCCCAGCACCGCCGCCTTTATTTCCCGCAAGCTCTGCAAATGGTTCTACGCCGAGAATCCCCCGCAAACACTCGTCGATGCCGTCGCCGCGACATACACCTCCACCGGCGGCGACATCAAGGAAATGCTCCGCACCCTCTTTCACGCCGTGGACCCGCTCGCGGCGCCCCTGAAATACAAGCGGCCCTATCACCAGTTCGTATCGGCCATGCGCGCCACCGGCGCGGCCGTTACCGCGACCTCCGGCCTGCGCACCCAGCTCTCCGCCGCCGGCCATCACCCCTTCTCCTGGGGCCCGCCCGACGGCTACCCCGATTCACTCGATCATTGGGTCGGACTCCTTCTGCCCCGATGGAACTTCGGCGCATCGCTGCTCAACGGCAACGTCGTCGGCGCAACCGTTAACATCAACCCGTTCCTCGCCGGTGCAACCACTGCGGCACAAGTCGCCGACCGCATCGACGACGCCCTCTTCGGCGGAACGATGCCCGCCAACCAGAAGTCCCGAATCACGCAGTACCTGTTGCCCGACAACCCGACCACCCAGCGAAAGCGCGACGCCGTCGGCCTCGCCATCGGCGCCCCCGCTTTTCAATGGTATTAGCGCTGACGCCCCGTTTAGCCCTGTCCCAAAGGGACCGGGTCAATGTGACTGAACGCCCTCATACGCAAGAACGCTTCGCCAGGATGAACCTGCCATGAACCTCGAAGAATCCACCGGCTGCCGCGAATACCAGGAACTCTCCCGCCGCAAGTTCCTCACCTACACCGGCGCAGGCGTCGCCGCCCTCGGCGTCCCCGCCTGGCTGCCCAGCGTCGTCCTCGCCGACGACTACTGCTCTACCCGCGACGTCATCGTCTCCATTTTCCTCCGCGGCGCCGCCGACGGCCTCTCCCTCTGCGTCCCCCACGGCGAACCCGCCTATTACAGTGCCCGCTCCACCATCGCCGTCCCGCCGCCCGGTGGCGGAGCAAACGCCGCCACCGACCTCGACGGATTCTTCGGCCTTGCTCCCGCCATGGCCCCCCTCACCACCGCCTACTCCGCCGGCCACCTGCTCATCGTCCACGCCACCGGCTCGACCAACGAATCGCGCTCGCACTTCGACGCCCAGCGCTTCATGGAAATCGGCAAGCCCGGCGACAACACCCTCTTCACCGGCTGGCTCGGCCGCCACCTGGTCAGCGCGCCGCCCCGCCAGCCCGGCGCTGTGCTGCGCGCCGTCGGCATCGGCTACGGCCTGCAGCGCACGCTACAGGGCAGCCCCAACTCGCTGCCCATCCCGGTTCTCGACGCCTTCGGCCTCACCGGCAGCGCCGCGACGCTCGATGCCAGAATGATGGCTCTCGATGACATGTACGCCGCCGAGGCCGACCCGCTCCGCGCCGCCGCCCAGACCACCCAGGCCACCATCGACCTCCTCAACACCATCGACTTCGCCGGCTATCAGCCCGCGCCAGGCGCCGTCTACGGCAGCGACACATTCTCCATCTCCATGAAATCCACCGCCGCCCTCATCAAGGCCGACGTCGGCGTCGAGGCCGTCCACATCGACGTCGGCGGCTGGGACACCCACAACAACCAGGGCACCACCGGCGGCACCATGGCCAATCTCATGGCTTCGCTTGCCTCGAACCTCGCCGCCTTCCATCTCGACATGTTCGCCGGCAACGGCCGCAACGTCGTCGTCGTCGTTCACTCAGAGTTCGGCCGCCGGCTCGCCCAGAACGGCAGCGGCGGCTCCGACCACGGCCACGGCAACGCCATACTCGTCCTCGGCAACGGCATCGACGGCGGCCGCGTGCTCACCCAGTGGCCCGGCCTCGCCGCCGACCAGCTCTTCGAAGGCCGCGACTTGCAGGTCACCATCGACTTCCGCGACATCCTGGCGGAGATCGTCGCCAACCGCCTCGGCAACACGAATCTCTCATATGTATTTCCGGATTACGTCCCGACCTTCCGCGGCGTGACCACGGATTGCGCCCCCGGCGATGTAAACTGCGACGGCCTCGCCGATCATGCCGACGCCGCGGCACTCGCCCAGGCCCTCACCGACCCCGCCGCCCACGCCGCGGCCCATCCGACGTGTAATCCCAACGCCGCCGACATCAACCGCGACGGCCTCACCGACGCCCGCGACATCCAGGAATTCGTCAACGCCGCCCTCCCGTAAAACAGAGCCGCGCCCGTCAGGAAGCGGTCAACGCCGAAACTCGAGTTGATCTGCTAAATTGGCGGCTGATGAGTAGCCCCGGCCCCGAGGGCCATCGATCGTTGCCAGAGGCTTCAGCCTCTGGGTCACTGGCTCTTTTCTCTTCTTCGTCCGTAGGACGAACGAATCGCGGTCGGCAATTCGAACGATAAAACTTCACTCGCACCCTTCTCCACCGAGAAGTAAGCCCGCAAACGCCGCCACGTCCGCCAGATCGATCGACCCCGAAGGCGCCGCCACGTCCGCGCAGCCGCAATTCGACCCGCTCGCCACAGCACAGTCCACGAACGCCTGCACGTCAGCGCCATTGATCAATTCATCCCCCGTGACATCCGCAAGGCACGCGCAGGGGCTCGACGGCGTCGTCACCCCCCAAAACCCGCCCACCAGCTCGAATCCCCCGCCCGTCATCGCCCCGGTCGACGCCGGCCCCGCGTCCCACTGCCCGATCGTCCCCGCCAGCTCAAACCCGCCCCCTTCACAATCCATCGTCCCGCCGCCATCGATGGTATGCCAATCGATCTCAAAACTTTCGCCGCCGCTCGGATTCAACTGGCCCCGAATTTCTCCGCCTGGAAAAGTAGTCGTGTGAACATTCAAGTACCACAGCCCCGCTGCCACGTCGCCGGCCTGCGCCGCAGCAATAATCTGCGAACCCGTCACCGGACTTGGCGCGGTCCCCAGGTTTATCCGGATGCCCGCATTGAAACCCGGTAGTGCGGGGCCATGAAACGCCACGAGACTGACATTGCTGACCAATCCCGAATACGAAAAGCTCCACGAAAATTCATTCGTTACAGTATCCAGGCTCACCGACCCCGAACCGGTCCCCGGCGACCCATTGGCCGGTACCTGCTCCCCGCCGCTCAGACTGACTGAAAAATGCAGCAAGTCCGCCGCGGCCGGAGCCGCCGACCAAAGTGCAGCTATGCACCCCGCGATTAGCGACGACTTTGAAGCTCCCGCCATCACTCACCTCCCGGCATCGAGTCAATTCGGTGCCCCACTCGTTTACCGCAAATCGGCATTATTACCCCGCGGAAGAGGGCCCGATGCTTCGGAATACCGCCTTGAACGATTTGCATGGCTTCACGGCGCACCTTCCGTCACAGGCGCTTCCTCGGCATGCAATTCCGTCGCCTCAACCTCCGCGCCCGGACCGCCAAGCCCTATTCCCTGTTCCTCCGGCAGTCCGAAGGCGGATGGATGGAGGTAGAGACCTCGGTTCTTCGGTTCCTTTTCCACTTCAAGAGGAATCCGATTCGCGTTCGCAAAAGCATCCTGCCGGATACCCGTCACCTGCCAGGAAACTTTTACGT
>DATMEE010000078.1:0-4474 GCA_035557035.1 Phycisphaerae bacterium | reverse complement strand
CGATCCCTTGTCGAAAATATCGATTTCGGTCAGGTAGGGGCCCACTTCAACGACAAGCACGGTGCGCTCCGCCAGCTCCGGCATGGAAGCAAGCACCGCCTGCCGGTTCGAGTAAGGCCGCAGCCCCACCCGCTCCAGCGTTAGTCCCGCCTCGCGCGCGACGTTCTTGTAAAATGCGAGCTCCTCGACGCGAACCGCCGCCACGAGCACCTTGGCCCCGCTTTTCGGATCGTGGCCGGCCGGCACGGCGAAATCGATGGCCGCCTGATCCGCTGCGAACGGAAGCTCCTTCACCACCTGAAATTGAACCAGCGCCGGCAGATCGTCGGCCGGCGTGGGTGGCAGATTCAGCGAGTTGATGACGACCTGGTCGCGCGGAATCGCCATGAGCGCGTGCTTCGCACCGATGCCGGATTGCCGCATCGCCTCGCGAATGAACGCCCCGAGCTGCTCTGCGTTATCGACCGCCAGATTCGCCGGCAGCGGCACCGACACCGCCTTGAGCAGCTCGATGCGCTCCGCCCGCGGCCGGACCATCGCCATGCGCAGGTCCTTCTTGTCCCAGTCGATCGCCAGTAATCGCTTACCCGTCAATGCCATCTGTCGCGCACTACCCTATTGCCTATTGCCTATTTCCTATTTCCTACTGCTCACTCAACAACCGCATCTCTTCTCCATGCGGTCGATACGCCATCCCCAGCGGATTCAAATTCCGGTAGTACAGCACCTGCGGCACCGGCCCCCGCATCTGGAGAATCACCATGTACCGCTCCACGATTCCCACGTTGTCCGCGAAGCCCACCGCCTCGATGCGATAGACCGACGACTTTGTCGTGATCTTTTCCAGTATCCGCCGGAACCGGTACTCGCTGATCACGCCCTGCGTCACCAGCCAGGCCGGCGACGACTTCGTCGCGCTGTCCAGCGTTTGGCGTGCCGTCACGATGGCCTCCACCTGCGCCGGCGCCAGCTCTTCCAGCATCATCAGCACCTCGCGCGGGGCCGTGCTCACGTTGATGCGCCCCGAAGACACCGGGCTGGGGTTCGCGGTCAGTCGATCCAGAATCAGTGGCAAATCCTCATAGGTCCCGGGCGGCGTCTCGCCCGTCAGATCCGTGTACACGGGTTGACTCGTGGCCGGAGGCTGTTGCCCCGGCTGCGAAGTCGGCGGTTGTTGCTCCTGCGGAATCGCACCGCTCTGCGTGGGATCGTTCTGTATCAACTGTTCGCGCAGCTCCTCCAGGCGCTGATTCTCGGACTCTTCATCAGTCCGCCCTTGATCGGCGGAAACCTGCTTCGAGCGTTCGTCCTTCTTGCCGAAAGGCTGGGAAGTCGGATCGTCCTCGTCTTTCTGTGCTGGCGATTCGGTTTGCTCATCGCGCGGCTGATCCTGCGGCTGTGCGTTCGGATCGTTGGGATCGCTCGCGCCGTCGTTCGGATCAATCGTTCCGCCGCCCGGCTGCGTCGAGGGATCGCCCGAGCCATCCGACGGTTGCGTCGACGGATCGCCTTCATCACCCGGCTGCGAAGTGGCGTCTTCCTCATCCGGCTCCGGCGCCGGAAGCAGGTTCATGACACTGTTAAAGCGGATGCCGGCCGAGCGAACCCCGATGATATAACTGACAAGATCGCCGTCGAACTCCGCCTCGAGTTTCTCCTGCAATTTCTGCGTGTCTTCCATGTTGAGATTGATCCGCGCCCGATTGTCGCCCGAGATGTTCGCCTCCTGCGACCACACGGTGAGATATGGCGCGACGCCGCGATACAACACGCCGTTCGCGTCATCCAGCGGAAATGACTCCTCGCCGTCATCTTCGTTCGGGTCGAGCAGGCCGTTCTGGTTGTAGTCCTCGCCGAAGACGACCCACGGCGTGAAGCCGCGCACCAGCAGCAATTCCTCGACTGACGAGAACTCGGCACTTTTTGCGCTGTAGGGCGGATCGAGCGTCTGGTAGTAGGCGGATTTTGCGCCATTCGGCCGCGCCGCGTCCCCCTGATCCCGCCAGTCGAGCAGCGAATCGACCAGCACGTTGAAGTCGACGGGATAGTCCTGGTTCTCGGGAATCAGCGTGGTGAACAGCGTCCGCAACTGCGTTTCGGTGGCGGAATTCAAATCCAGACGCGCCGATTCGTCCGTGAAGCCGTAACGCACGTGCGTGGGATCGTCGAAGTTCGGCGCAAAGAGCGTGAAGCGAAACGCCTCGTCAGCCGTGGGATCGTGCAGCTTGACCTCGGTTTCGCCCTGATCGGTGATGATCGAGCTGGCTTCCTCGCCCTCGGGCCCCTGCACCAGGTATGAGCGATACAGCTCCGGATTGTTGTACCAGGTGTCCACGTCCCCCCGCGTATAGCGCAGCGTGTTCACCGCCTGCTGCACGCCCGACTCGGCCGCCATGCGAATCTTGAACTGCCGGACCTGCGTGGTGACCCCGTCGATGTGCGCCCGCACCATCAGCGTGTACCCCGCCGCCAGCAGCGAGAGCAGCACCACCATCACCAGCACGACGACCAGCATCAGCCCGCGCCGCGCTCCGGTCGCCCGCATGCTGGAGGACGAAGCCCCGTTGGGGAAAATGGATCCGTGATTCTGATTTGGTTGTTGTTCAACCACTATCGCGCCTCGCTCCCGCCGCCCGAGCTCGACGACGCCCGGTTCCTCGTAATCTGCTGCGCCCGCATCAGCCGCGAGCCGAAAAATGTGTCCGCCTGCGGCAGGCGCACCATCACCGTGTACGCATCGCGCGAATACAGTTCCGGCTCCGACGGCAGCAGCTCCGACTCATCCAACTCTTCCTCTTCTTCCTCCACTTTCGGCGGCGGCGCTTCCGAATAGCCGACCGTCACTTCGACCGCCTGCGGCAGCGAGTTGCCCATCTTTCCTTCCGGCTCAATGCCGATGTCCCAGCGATCGACCCAGTCCACGCCGTCGTAGTATCGAAACCGCACGTACTTCAACTCCGGCGACACCAGATCGAGATGCACGCTCTTTTCGTCTTTCTCCATGAGCGCGCTTTGAAAGTGCGTCTTCACTTCGCGACGCACCAGCCCCAGCGGGGCCATCCCCGTCGACCCGTCGGCATAAACGTAGTTCTCGTCGTCCTTGTCGTAGCCCAGGTAATATTGCACCAGCCGCACGTCGCACTCGGCCGGCGGCAGCTTGTCGTCGATGCCGTACTTCTTGAACAGCTTCTTGTCCGGCAGCGCCACCGTCTGAATCGTGAGGACGCGCTCCTTGCCGGTGATGCCCGGGCCGATGGTCGAGACAAATCCGTTCGCGGCGCGAATCTCGTCCGCGATCTGGTGCGCGATCATCCGCGCCAAGTAGCCGCTCGACACGGCCTGCTGCGCGACCTCGCGCGTGCGCAGCACCTGATCGTAGAATGAGAACAACAGCACCGAGACCAGCACCATCAACCCCAGCGCCAGCAGCAGCTCCAACAGCGTCACGCCGCGCCGCAAATGCCTCCTGTGCGGCACAGTAGACGGTGGCGCCGGTTTCCAACCGGTTGAAACGGCAGAACGAGCGGGATGCGATCCAGGAATCACCGAGGGTTCCCTCCCCGCCCGCCCGATCGCCGACGCCCGCCATTCCCATTCTCATTCTGATCGTTGTCGATCTGATCGCCCTGATCGGACCCGAAGTCCCCATCATTGCCGCCCGGCTGCTGTTCGGAACCGCCTTGTTGATCTCCCCCGCCCGCCGGATTGCCCGAACCAAACTGGCCGCCGCCCGCGCCGCCCGGAATCTGCACCCCCCGCTCGCCGGCGATCTGTTGCAGCGCCGCCGTGTCGCCCGACTGAATCGCCGCAATGATCTGATCGAGCTGCCCGCCCGCGAAATCCGCGCCGAAGGCCGCGATCAACGTCGGCAGCATCTCGATCAGTGTGTCCATGTCCATCGAGGCCAGCGCCCGCGGATCGAAATTGTTCGGATCGATGAACTGCGACCCCCCCGGAATCTGATCCGAGATCTGCGTGATCTGGTCTTCGTCCAGCCCGAAATCGTTTTCCAGATCGATGCCCCGCGGCAGCGCCCGGAAAATGCGCGTATTCATCACGAATTCGCGCTCGCCCACGTCCGCGTCCGGATCGCCGATGAAGATGTCAACGTCGACCTCGAGCAAACCCTCCACCCGCTGGGAGTCTTCCGCCGTCACCTTCCACGACATGTCCTTCAGCGTTTCTCCGTCGCGGAAGTAGCCGGACTGCTCGCGCTCGTCGAGATTCAGCAGCCCCGAGTTCGTGTCGATCTCCGCGATCAAACGCTCGCTCATGATCATCGCGCGGCTGAGTTTCTCCGCGAGGTCGACGTCGTTCTGGCCGTTGCGGAAGATCAGCCCGACCACCGCGATCGTCACCATCAAAATGCCGAGCGAAATCACCACCTCCAGCAAAACGAGGCCTCGGCGGGAACGGTCAGAATTTCTCAAAGTCTGAATCACCAGCGCTCCGTTTCCCTGACGCCGACCAGCGG
>DATMEE010000077.1:0-14203 GCA_035557035.1 Phycisphaerae bacterium | reverse complement strand
CGCCCCGCCCCCGCACAAATGAATTCCTGAATCGACGAGGTCCGCCGCCAGCTCCGGCTCGCAAGCCTCCAGCGTATGCGTCACCGAATCCAGTATCTGGCTGATCGGCTCGCGCAGCGCCTCGCGAATCTCCTGGCTGGTCACCACCGTCTTGCGCGGCAGGCCCGAGATCATGTCGCGCCCGCGCACCTCGACCGCCACTTCCTGCTCCATCGGCGCGGCCGATCCGATCTCGATCTTCAACCACTCCGCCGTCTGCGGGCCGATCTGCAGGTTGTACGTTCGCTTCATGTGGGCCTGAACCGCCTCATCCATGTCGTCCCCCGCCACGCGCAACGACGTGCTCACCGAAATGTCCGCGAGTGACATGATGGCGACTTCCGTCGTGCCGCCGCCGATGTCGACGATCATGCTGGCGCGGGCCTCGGCAATCGGCAAACCCGATCCGATCCCTGCCGCCATTGGTTCTTCCACCAAGTATACACGCCGCGCTCCGGCGCGCTCGGCCGATCCGTACACGGCGCGCTTCTCAACCGCGGTAATGCCCGAGGGCACGGCGATCACCACGCGCGGGCGAATGAACCGGCTGCGTCCTCCGTGGACTTTGCGAATGAAATAGCCCAGCATCGCCTCGGTGATGTCGAAATCGGCGATGACCCCGTCCTTCATCGGGCGGATCGCGGTGATCGATCCTGGCGTCTTGCCGAGCATCTCCTTCGCGACCAGACCCACGGCGTTGCCGTTTTGAAGGACCTGATTGGTCCCCTTGCGCACGGCCACGACACTCGGCT
This sequence comes from Phycisphaerae bacterium, assembly GCA_035557035.1. Taxonomy (GTDB): domain Bacteria; phylum Planctomycetota; class Phycisphaerae; order UBA1845; family UTPLA1; genus JADJRI01. Next base: position 13,412 of record DATMEE010000077.1, on the reverse strand, counting down.
CGTTGAGGACGATGCCTTCGCCGCGGACGCAGACCAGAGTATTGCAAGTGCCCAGGTCGATTCCCATATCGACGCTGAACATTCCCAGTAATGAATCGAAGAGCACTAAAGACCCTCTAACTCGCCGGCGGAGAATAGCAAGGACACGCGCCGACGTCCGCATCCTGCGAACGCTCGCGCGCTCGATGGCATTCTACCCATGTACGTCGCGACATGATAGAGACGTTCGCGCGACGATTCGGAATTGTTGCAAAGGGTGTGAATTGATTCGGGCGGCGGTAAGCCGGCGGCGCTTTCCGAGGCCGAAGCGCTAGCGAGGCGAGGAAAGTAATCCGATGACGGCGATATAAACCGCTGTGAAGAACGCGGGGCGAAACTCAGTTTGAAGTGCAACGGCCGGCGCTCGACTCACCTCGCTGGCGCTTCGGCCTCGGAAAGGGGACGCGCCAAAACAAAAACGCGGCCCAAAATGGACCGCGTCGCCGGAAGCCTGAACGGTCGGCCTCGACCGCGAAGTCGCGATCGAAGCCGTCCGTCTTATGATCGAATCAGGAAAAACTCGGAAACGGAACCCCCAATAGGGCCACGCTCTGATAAATGACGAACCCCAGCGTGCCGGCCACGACGGCCACCGCAGCGCCGAGCAAAACCGTGTAAATGTCATTGCCCGCAGGTCGTGATGAATATCCGGGAGCAGCCATGACTCTTCCCTCATTGTCCGGGGGGCGATGGCCCGCTGGACCAAAAATGACGCGCCGACTAGCCGCGAAGCGCGAAACTCGCCTCATCCCGGGCGAGGTCGCCTACCTGAATGCGGCCTTCGGACGTTTCGACGTTGCCGGCACAGGCATTGGCTTCGACGCGCGTGACGCGAAGGGTGCCAAGATACATCGGCTTCGATCCGCCGTTGCCGGGCCGATAGAGCAGGAACGTCATCCCCTCGACCACGCCATCGGCGCTGCCGACCGAAATACTGGCCAGGCCGTCCTTGACCTCGGTCACTTCGCCGCGAATCGGCGATGTCACGGTCGGGGTGCCCGCCGGCGTCACGCTGGGGACGCCCGCCTGAACAATGCCCGCACCGCCGGGAATCTGCGTGACGCCCGCGACCTGATCGCGGGAAACACTCTCGATCTGCTCCCGAAGCGCCCGAATCTGTGATTGGGCCATCGCCACGCCCGAAGTCAACTCCTTCACGCGGTCGTTCAGATCGACGTTGAGCCGCTCCAGCTCGCTATTGCGGCGGCTGAGCTTGGCCAGGAATTCGCTGTCCCGCGTCCGGGCGGTTTCGAGCAGCTTCATGTGATCCGACAGGCTCGAGACCGAACCCTGGGCCACGATCAACAGATTTTTCTCTGCTGCATAGTCGGTTTCCAATTTGGCCAGTTCCCGCTCTTTCTCGCCGATCTGGGCCCGAAGATCGTTCACCTCTTCGAGATCACTCAGATGCCGGGCGAGGGCGTTCTGCGCCTCGAGCGCCGCATTCGCGGCCACGCTTCGAGACTTGGCCTGCTCGGACACCGCCGCCGACCGCCAGTCCTCCGCCGACTGCCGCCAGTTCTCCTGCTGGGAGAATGCGGCGACCGTAAACATGGCCATCGCGATCGAAAGGACCGCTAGCAAAACGATGAAAACCTTGGTGAGGACGCTCACAACGTTACCTCCTGGGGTGGGTCAACTGATTTTAGGAGTCGAACCGGCGGCAAAGCCCTGCGTCGGCTTCAATTTAGCTCGCCCCCCAACGTGGGCGGATCGCGGTTCGGTCTCGTCAAGCCTGTCTAAATCAACCGTGCGTTCTGGCGTGGTTCCGTCCATTTCGCGAAGCCGGGTCGTACGCGGCCATCACAAACGGAATCGATCAATTATCCCCCGAAAGCCATCGATTTGCAAGGGGTTGGCCGGGCATCGCAATCTTCGGAATAAACACGGACGTTACGCCGTCCGAAATATCCGTCGGGTCCGAGGCCCCCCTCCAAAACATGGCCGCCCGGGCTTGGTCGCGTCGAGCATCCATGATGCTGGGACAGCACCAATTCCGCATGAAACTTTCCCCGATTTCTTGACCTCGCAACGCATCAACCATTACAGTTATCATTGAGGACGCGATCTGTCAGCCTGCCTGGCGTCCATAAGGGTTGCACCCAGGTCCCGCACGATTTGAACCCGCTGTGCGGCCCGTGTTCCACCTGCGCACCTTCCATCCAGGGAGAATCTCAATGAAGTCCTATGTCAAAATCGGCGCATGGTTTACCTGCCTGACCGTGACGTTGGCCGGCCCGTTTGCCGCAACCTCGCAGGCCGCCGATTTGCTTTCCGCGCACGCCATCGACCAACTGGCCGCCCGACGCTTCTGGCAGACATCCGTGCCTGTGCCCGCCGACGACCGGGTCGTTCGGACGGTTTTGGTCGACGACAACCTCTACGTCCTCACCGAAAAGAACCTGGCCTTCGCGGTCCACGCCACGACCGGCGTTATTCGCTGGACCGCCCGCGCCGCGGAACCGGGCCAAACGCTCCGAGGGCCCTCGCACTCCGCCCAGTTCGTCTTCTTCACCGGACCGGCGTCGGTCAGGGCGCTGGATCGCGCGACCGGCGATGTCATCACCGAACCCCGCGCCCTCCGCGGCGTCATCTTCAACATCAGCCACGACATCGCGACCGTCTCGATCGGCCGCGCCAACGGCATTCGTCAGAATGACGTTCTCAATATCTATCGCGCCGAGGAAGATGTCGGCGTTCCGGCCAAGGTGGTGGCGCAGGTGCGCGTCACCATCGTCGACGATCGTCATTCCAAGGGAGAGATCGTCCGCTCGGCTCGAACGATCAAGATTGAGCCGGGCATGCGCGTCGCCGGCGACGTGAAGCTCCCGATTCAGTCCGTGACGCTCCCCTTCGCCGCGACCTGCCCGGCCGTGGCCGACTCGCACAACCTCTACATCGGAGCGGCCAACCAGCGGTTTTATTCGCTCGAAATCGTCAGCGGTTTGCGAAATTGGGAAACCTCCGTCCCGCACAACGTCACCGCCCCGCCGCTGCTGCTGGGCGACAGTCTGTACTTCGCCTCCGAAGCCGGCCGCGTCACCGCATGTGCCATCGTATCGACACCCCGCAGCGAGGCCCGCCAAAGGTGGGAATTCGAGACCGAAGGCCCCGTGTTTCATGGGATCGCGATCGCCGGCGAGTATCTCTACGTCGCCTCGAACGATCGCCAGCTCTACGCGCTCAATCGCCAGGACGGGCGCCGGGTCTGGTCTCGCCATTTCGACAATCCGCCCGAGGCCGCCCCCAGATGCGCCGGCAATCGGCTTTATCATGCTGTGAAAAACGACGGCCTGCACGCCTTCGACGCCGTGACCGGCGACGAGCTTTGGAAGACGAGCGGCGAGGCGGCGTTCCTGGCGCACTTCGGTCCGGATGCCTACCTTTACGACTCCAGATCGGCGGCGATTCTTCGCGTCAATTCCCTGACCGGCAGGGTGAAGGTGCGGGAGGATGCGCCGCTGGCCGACTATGCCCAGGCCAGCACCGAGCACCAGCTCATTCTGCTCGCCAATTCGGGCGGGACGATCCTTTGCATCCGGCCGAAAAGCGCCCCGCCGCTTCGCCCCGCGGAACTGGCGGCCGTCCTTCGCAACGATGAGCGTGCCCGCGAATTGGCACGCCTGACCGCGGTGGAGCGTGCCAAGGCCGAGGCCACCGCCACGGCGGAAGAGCCGAAGCGGCCGGATCTCGGTTTCCTCGATGAGGACGACCTTCTCGGCAGCCGCAGCACGGCCAAGCCCGCCGGCGGCCGCGGATTGGTCGAGGTTGAGACAACCGAACGCGATTCGGAAAAGTCGCCCCGTCGTGCCAGACCGAGCGAAGAAGAGGCGGATGCCGCGGATTCCGAGGAAGGCGAAGCCGAGGAAGAAGGCGCTGAAGAGCCCGAGTCGGATGAGGATGCAGACGGCGAAGTGGAGGGTGCCGACGAAGAAGACGCCGAAGGAGAAGACTCGGAGGATTCCGAGCCAGACGAAGGCGAGGAAGACTCGGACGAAGCTTCCGAAGATGAAGAGTCAGCCGATGAGGAAGATTCCTCGGAAGACGAGGACGGTGACGACGCCGAGGACGAAGAAGATTCTGAAGACGACGACGAGCGTCGTTGAAGAGGGTCCACGGCATTCGTACGCGCGGCGGTCTGATCTCAATTTCACGCTGGTGATCCACTCCACATCGATGGTTTTCTCACCCCAACGGGGTGTCGGGCTGTAGTCACGGGTGGAGCGCAGCGCAACCCGTGGATTGCCCGCGCCCTAGATTCAGTCCGCTCCCAAGGAGCGGCGGAACGGGCCTGCGGCGCAATTACCGCCCCGCCTAGTGACGACAAAATTCGCCGCGAGTGTAAGTTTCCCCCCGACATTTCCGCGGTTATTCTCTTTCGTTTTCATCATCCCATCGCCGAATCGAGTAGACTGACATGTCCGACCGCAAAATCAAACGAGCCCTCATCGCCGTCTATGACAAGACCGGCATCGCCGACTTCGCCCGCGCCCTCGTCGACGAATTCGGCATCGAAATCATCTCCACCGGCGGCACCGCCAAGCACCTCAAGGACGCCGGCATCCCCGTCACCCTCGTCGAGCAGGTCACCGGCTTCCCCGAACTGCTCGACGGCCGCGTAAAGACCCTCCACCCCAAGATCCACGCCGCCATCCTGGCCGACCGCGACAACCCCGACCACATGCGCCAGCTCCAGGAGCAGGGCATCGAGCCGATCGACATGGTGGTGGTGAATCTGTACCATTTCGAGAGAACGGTGGCCGACCCGAACTGCACCTTCGAGCAGGCCATCGAAATGATCGACATCGGCGGGCCATGCCTCCTGCGTGCGGCGGCGAAGAATCACAAGAGTGTGTTACTTGTGACGAAACCTTCCGGCTATGCCGGAGTGTTGCATTATCTCCGTGAATCAGCGTCCTATGACTTGACCGCATGGGCTCAGTCGCGGCGTGAAAAAGCCTCGAGTACCTTTTGGGAAATAAGCCATTACGACTCAAAAGTAGCTGCGTGGCTGGGTCGTCAGGAAGGGCAATATTCCCAGGAACTATTGGCTATCTATCTTGAGCGCTGCGATGTAACTCGTTATGGGGAAAATCCCCACCAATCTGGACGGCTTTTTGAAATTGGTCCTTTCAAAACGATCCATTATACCAACTGTCGACTACGAGATGCCGCACTGCGCGATGGAGAAATGTCTTTTAATAACTATCTCGATGCGGATGCGGCATTAGGCGTCTGCTCCGAATTGGCCAGGGTGCGCCAGCACCTGTGGCACCGGTTTTCAACCGGTGAGGGGTGCGACCGGTTTCCAACCGGTCGTGGGATGAAGCAGCGAATCACGCGCGAGCATATCACTCGTCGCAACCTCCCTCATCTCCAAAAACCCGCCAGCACCTATTTCGTCACCTTTCGCGTTCTACATGGGCAACTCTCGGCACAGGAACGTGACATCGCCCTTGCCGCATGCCGATTCTGGCATGGAAAAAAGATGACGCTTCACAACGCCGTTATCATGCCCGACCACGTTCACCTGTTGCTGACCCCGCACGAAATCGAACCGAACCATTGGGTGAACCTGGGTGAACTGCTGCACAGCATCAAGCGGCATTCATCATATGAAATAAACAAATTGAGGAACATACAGGGCCCACTCTGGCAGGACGAAACGTTTGATCGGTTGCTCCGTGACGAAAGAGAATTCATAGAGAAATGGGAGTACACTGAAGCCAACCCTGTTACAGCCGGAATCGCCAAACGCGAAGAGAAATACCCCTGGTTCTGGCGCTCCGATACAGGTTTTCAGGAAACCGTACATCTCACCACGGAACAGCCGTCGATTGGGCCAAGCCAGGAATCCGACAGGTTGGAAACCTGTCGCACCCCTCACCGGTTGGAAACCGGTGCCACAGATTCAGCCACCAAGACTGCCGCGGTGTGCCTCTTCATCAAGCACACCAACGCCTGCGGCGTCGGCATCGCGACTGATCCGATCGAAGCATATCGTGATGCCTATCTCGGTGATCCGAATGCAGCGATGGGCGGTATTCTGGCATGCAGCTTCGATATCGATCCCGACTCCGCCGCCGCGGTGATGGAAACCTATGACCGCTTCGGCAAGGCGGCCGGGGCGGGCGGATTTTTTGTGGAAGTCTGGATTGCTCCATCCTTCGATGAAAAAGCCGTCGAAATCATCCGCACCAAAAAGAAATGGGGGACAAATGTCCGCCTGCTGGCTGTGGGCGACATGACTGTTGCACCTGATGCCGAAGAACTCGACTACAAGCGCATCACCGGCGGTATGCTCGTCCAGACCCGCGACCTCGTCGGTCTCAACGAAGACCAGTGGAAAGTCGCTACCAGGCGACAACCGACTGAACCGGAAATGTCAGACCTGCGGCTGGCTTGGCTCGTCGCCAAACACACCAAGAGCAACGCCATCTCCATCTGCAAGGACGGCATGCTCATCGGCAACGGCGCCGGCCAGATGAGCCGCGTCATGAGCTGCCGCATCGCCACCTGGCTGGCGAAGGAAAATGGGCACGAAGAAAAACTGAAAGGCGCGGCCGCCGCCAGCGACGCCTTTTTCCCTTTCAAGGACGGCCCCGAAATTCTCATGGACGCCGGCGTCACCGCCATCATCCAGCCCGGCGGATCGAAGCGCGACGAAGAAGTGATCGCGGCCTGCGACGAGCGCGGCGCGGCGATGGTCTTCACCGGCACGCGGCACTTCAAACACTGACTCGGAAATAGCGAATGATGAATAGCGAATAGCGAAAAGACTCACTGAATCCGAATCTCCCCATTTCGCAATTCATCATTCGCTATTCGCTATTCTCCCAGAACCGCCGTCGGCCACGTGCTCGGATCAATAAACCAGTTCAGATCGTCCCCCACGGTCAGCGACTGCCGGCCCAATTCCGAATCCTCCACCATCACCATAATCCCGATCCGCGGGTGCTCGCCCGGATCAAACCCGTGCAGCACCGCTCCTGGCACGTGGGCCGTGAGCGAATAGCCCCCGCGCGACACGTTTGACGCCACCGGTATGACACCCGCCGCCGGTAGCGGCGCGTTTGCCGTCGCCCGCTGAACCTTGTCCGCCCCCGCCACCGCGGCACGGCCGTCACGCCCGCCGCCGCACGGCAGAAAATAGAAGTGCTGGCAGAATCGCGTCGCCCGGCGGATGTTACGCGTGTCGCGCATGTCGGTCATCAGCCGGACATTGTCGCTCTTCCAGAACTGCTGCGGCTCGCAGCGCGGCGGCTTTTTCTTCCCGCGAACCGCCACGCCCAGGAAAAGCCCCTCCTCATTCCATGTCGCATAGAGGTCTGCGAATCCCTTCTCGCCGTCCAACCCGTGAAGCGCCGGCAGCCGCCAGTTCTCATCCCAATCCTCAACCCGCCCGTCGATCCGCGGCGCGGCCTTGCAGCGATGCAACGGAAATTCAAACTTGAACAGGAATCGGTTGGGAATTGTCGGCGCCATCGTCGAATTGTATCGCCAACGTGCAGAATAATCAGCGCGGCCCCGGCTTGTTACGCGAGCGCCAACCGTTTAGCCGCGGCCCGACAGGGCCCCGGCGAAGGTGGACAATGCTTTGCCGTCCCCGTGCATCGTACGACGTAAAAGCGCCAACACGACATCGCCCCGACCTTTCAGGTTTGGGCCAAACGACCTACCATGCCTTCAACTCCCCAACGATCTCCTCCACCAGGTCTTTCACCGTCACCAGCCCCAGGCATCGCCCGTCCGGCCCTACCACGATCGCCATCCGCCGCGCCTCGCGCTGCAGCACCGCCAGCGCGTCCACCACACGGGTGCCGGGCATGATCTCCACCGGCGGCCGCATCACCTCACTCGCCGCCCGCCCCTCGCCGGACGTCAGCAGATCGAGCACGTGAACGACCCCGACGATGCGGCGGCGATCCCCCTGATAGACCGGCAGCCGCGACACGCGGGCGATCCGCAGCACCGTTTCGGCGGCCGCGCGGGTGGTATCCGCCGCGATCGTCACCATCTGGGGAAGCGGCACCATGACGCTCGCGACGCGCAGCGACCTCAATCGATCGATGCGCTCGAGGATGGATGCCTGTGTCAAAGTCAGCGCGCCCTCGGCTGCGCCCTCGCGCAGCATCTGGTAAACATCGAGCCGGGCTTGAAACGCGCCCGAGCCGGCCCGTGGGCTCAAACTTCGCGAAACGATCTCCGTCACTTTTCGCTGCAGCCAGATGATTCCCAGACACTCGAAAAGCCGGTGGCCCCATTTCAGGATCAGCGAGAACCGCATCAACACCGCGTTGGCGTTCCGGTGAAACACGTTCTTGGGCACCGCGTCGCCGAAGATGAAGAACACGGGCGTCAGGATGAGCATCGTGTACAGCTCCGCCAGCCGCTCGGCCTCATGCAGCGAGCGGTCCCCCAACGCTCTGATGAATAGCAAGGTCAGACAGACCGGGGCCAGATAGTGACAGATGTTCGTCCCGAGGATGGACGTGAAAAGAAACGCCGCCCGATCGCGCAGGATGTCCTGCACGCGCATCGCGGCCGGATTCTCCTGGTGCGCGGCCAACCGCAGGCGCGTCATGTTGATGCAGTACATTCCCGTCTCGGCCCCGCTGAAAATCGCGGAAAAGAAAACGAAGGTCACGCAGAGACCAATCCAGATTAAAGCCTGCGAAGTCGCAATCTGAGCGATCATGAAGCACGCCCCGCCGAATTGCTTTCCGGCAGAATCAATGGCGACCCTTCCGATTGTTTGAGCAGAATCTTGAGATCGGGATTGTCGACGATCGGCTGATCCAGCGTGACGCGCACCCGCACGATCCGGCGGCGCCGCATCACCAACACCATCAGCCGCGCGTGGCCGATCACGACTTCATCTCGCATTTCCGGCAGGCGGTCGAGTTTCTCGGCGATCAAACCCCCCACCGTGTGAATCCGGGTTTCCTCCTCGGGCAATTCGAATGCCTGGCAAAAATCCCCCACGTCCATCCCCGCATCGACGACGTAGGTGCGGTCATCAATGCGCTCGATCAGCGGCAGATCGGCCTTCTCCTCCGGGCCGCGCAATTCCCCAACGATCGCCTCCACCACGTCCTCCAGGGCAACGACCCCGGCGATCCCTCCGTACTCGTCCACCACCACCGCGAATTGCGAGTGTGTGTCGCGAAAGTGCTTCAACAGCGCTTCGCTGCCCGCCTGCTCGGGAATGAACTGGACCGGCCTGATCAGCTGTCGAATCGGCGTTCCCGGACTCAGCAGCGCCTCGCGGGCCGTAACAATTCCCTGAATGTTGTCGATGTCTTCCTCATAGACCGGCAAGCGTAGTAGGCGGTGGGCCTTGAACAGCCGGATCAGTTGCTCCCGCGGCTGGGCCAGGTCGAACGCGATCATGTCCACGCGCGGCGTCATCAGCCCGCTCACCCGCAGGTGCTTCAGGTCCAGCAACTGGTGCAGCAGCACGTTCTCCGCATCATCCAGTATCCCCTCATTGCGGCTGATGTTAATGAGCCGCTGCAACTCGTCCTCGTCGATCGTCTCCGCCGGCGCCGGCGTCAGGATTCGCGTCAGCGGCTCGACCAGCAGGGCGTTCAGCACGCGCCGAACCGGCAGCGTCACGATTTCGAGCACCCGCAACGGCCTCGCCACGAGCGGCGCCAGCCGATCGCCGATCGCCAGCGCGACCAGCTTGGGCAGAATATCCGCGCCGAAGAGCACGAGCATGAATCCGAAAAACCCCAGAATCGTGGTCCACAACGCCGATCCCGCGCCGATGTGCGCGACCGTCAATCCGAGAATCGAGTAGAGCAGGATGTTGACCGCGATGTTCGAAAGCAGAACCGTCGCCAGCAAGTCAGCGGGACTCTCGCGCAGCCGAATGATCGCGGCCGCCGCCGGCGACTTCATGGCGCGGAATCGGTTGAGCTGCTGACGGGTCAGGGAAAACATCGCCGTTTCGCTCGCGGAAATCGTGGCGCTGAGCGCCGTGAGCAACAGCATGGCGACCAGCTCGGGAACGTGCTCGACGACGACGGCGAAGGTCATGGATGTGCTACTCAAATGGCGAATCGTATCAAATGTAGACCGGATGTGTCAGCCCTCTTGAGCATTCAAGGCCCGCCTAAACTCGCAGCCATCGAAGAATCGCGATAGAATACTCGTGTGAGACCTGCAATCTATATAGAAACTACCATTCCGTCGTACTATTATGACGATCGCGAGAGCATCGCTTCCGACGTCCGTCGCACGCGCGAATGGTGGGACTCCGAACGTGATCTCTACGAGTGCTTCATTTCCGCCTCTGTGCTGGAGGAGATTTCTGCGGGCGATTATCCGCACAAGGCAGAGTGCGTTCAGCTTGTTGAACACATTCCCATTCTTGAAATCAACGCCCGAGTTGTCGAAATTGCGGAAAGCCTATCAGGCACGAGGACTGATGGCGAAACCGCCCATCCGTGACGCGCTTCACCTTGCCTTTGCTTCGTACTATAGGATGGATTACTTGCTCACATGGAACTGCCATCACATCGCGAACGCGAACAAAGTCCGGCATTTTGAGGTCTTAAATCAGATGATGGGTTTGAGTGTGCCTTTGCTTATGACTCCCGATATGCTGTTTCCGTTGGAGGAGCGGTGATGAGCCGAGAAAGTCCAATCGTCGAGGAAATTCGTGAACGATGCCTTCGAATCAGCGAAGAATTTGGACACGATCTCCGCAAATATGCAGAACACCTGAAAGAAGTCGAGTCAAAGTACCCCGAGCGACTTGTAAATCAGATCACGGTCGTTAAGGCCTCGGATAACTCGAATAAAACCAAGCCCTAAGGCGCCCGCCAACTGTTAGGGCATAACTTTCCGCGCTTATGAAGTGAATTCTTCGATGGACCCGCTCGCAGCTTCCCTGGCGTTGTATGATCCGAAGCTTCCGCTCGACCGCGCCTCCACCATCCCGGCGCCCTGGTACACCGACGATCGCATCGCCGACCTCGAACGCCGGTCCGTCTTCGCCGGAACCTGGCAGCCCGTCGCCCGAACCGATCAACTCGCCGAGCCAGGCCGCTACGTCACCGCCGAGGTGGCCGGCGAGCCGGTCGTGGTCGTGCGCGGCAACGACGGCGCCCTTTGCGGCTTCTTCAACGTCTGCCGCCACCACGCGGCCGCCGTCATGACCCAGCCCGAGGGCAAATGCGCCGTCATGCAATGCCCCTATCACGCCTGGACCTACGCACTCGACGGCTCATTAAGAGGCATGCCCGACTGGGACGGCGTGCGCGATTTCGACAAACAAAACTACGGCCTCGTCCCGGCGCGTGTTGAAACCTGGGAGAATTTCGTTTTCGTCAACCTGGATGCCAATGCCTTGTCGCTTTCAGAATTCCTCGGCGACATGCCCGCCCGCGTCGCTCCCTTGAAGCTGGCCGACCTGAAATTCTTCGAGCGCCGCTCCTACGACCTCGCCTGCAACTGGAAGGTGTACGTCGACAACTACCTCGACGGCGGCTACCACGTCCCCCACCTGCACAAGAGTCTCAACACCGTCCTCGACTACAGCGAATACAAAATCGAAACCCGCGGTAACTACTGTCTCCAGTGGAGCCCGATGGCGGCCGGAAAGGACAGCGAAACCGCCAGCGTCCGCCGCGGCGACACAGCGTACTATTACTGGGTCTATCCCAACTTCATGTTGAACTGGTACGAAGGCGTGATGGACACCAACCTGGTGCTGCCGCTCGGCGTCGATCGCTGTCGCGTTGTCTTCGATTTCTATTTCGCCGACGTGGGTCCCAACGCGATGGACTACAACCAGCGCAGCATCGCCGTCGGCGAGCGGGTGCAGCAGGAGGACATCGACGTCTGTGAATCGGTCCAGCGCGGCCTCAAGTCGCGCGCCTACAACGCCGGCCGCCTGTCCGTCCGCCGCGAAGCCGGCGAGCAGCAGTTCCACCGGCTGCTTCACGCCGATCTATCCCGGGCGTCTGAGAATTGTTCCAACGCGACATGACTTCGCTCACATCGCGGCGCGCGTAGATGCTCGTCACCCTGAGGAGCAGCAGCGACGAAGGGTCTTGCCTCGCAGCAGATCATCCTGTGGCGCAGAAGGGCACTTTTCGGATGCGGGATTCTTCGCTTCGATCAGAATGCCCGGAGAGGCAATGCTAGATTCGCTTGAAATGCGCTTCTCAGTCCACCACCCGACACCCCACCACCACCAGCTCATCGGTCGCGGGAAGAAGGCGGGCGACCTTGAACGGCTCCTCGAACGGCGCCCATCGATCGTTGTCGAACCGCCGAATGTGAACCAGGTCTCCGACGCGGGGCGCCCCGTCGAACCGCGTCATGAAGCCGTAGCCCGATGGCGAGCGATCGACCGTCCAGGCCTTGTTGTCCTCAAGGCGGCCGGGCCGCTTCCATCGAATGATGTCCTGAGAATCCAGCCGCACTTCCTCGCGGCGTTCGGAAAGCAATAGTTCGGTCATCAACAAATCTCCGCGAGCGATGCAACGGTCTGAATTTCGGCTGTTTCGCGTCCTGAAATGAGCAGGTTCGGGCATCGAATGCCGAGCCGGTTATCGGCCCGCCGCGACAGGTCCCGAAATAAATATACAACATGAAATGCAAAGAGGGAGCGAAAATTCCAAGCCCGCCGTGCGACGAAACGCGAGACGGGACCACTGGAAATCCCCTGTTGTTCGATCGGCTTCGCGGTTTGAAGCTCCGCACGACGCGGCCCTCATTGCCTTTCGCGGACCCAGGTCATCATCCGGCGAATGTTCATTCAGCCGCCCCCCGATTCGGACGAATAAATGCTACGGTTTTAGTTGTAGGCCGGACGGCGTCTGCCCGGCGGCAAGCCATTCTCGGAGAGAAAAACATGACCGCTCATCCACTCAAGGAACTGATCGCCAAGAAGAAAACCTACGGCTCGCCGATCAAGACGCTCTCGGACGGCTGGTTCGAGCTGCTGCTCATCACCGTCGTGCTGGCCGCCACCGTTCTGGCACATCGCGTCTTCAACGCGACCAATATCATTATCCACTTCTTTTATCTTCCCGTGATCATCTCGGCCCATTACTTCGGCCGGAAGCTGTCCTGCTGGATCGCCCTGCTCAGCGTGCTGTGCGTCGGCGGCTTTATGTTCCTCGATCCGCGCCACTACATGGCCGCGATCGACAAGCCCATCGTGCTGTTGCTGACGGTCATCGCCTGGGCCGGCTTCCTCGGCATCAACGCCCTGCTCATGGGAACGCTCTCCGACCAGCGCGCCCGCGCCATCGTCGAGCTGCGCGAGGCCCACATCGGCATCATCGAAATTCTCTCGAAATACCTGAACGCCGCCGACCAGTACACCAAGTCGCACTCCATGCGCGTCGCCG
>DATMEE010000076.1:0-9604 GCA_035557035.1 Phycisphaerae bacterium | reverse complement strand
CTCGGCGATGCGGCTGGGGCCATCGGTGGGCTGGATGTCGTCAATGCGATCAGTGAGGCGCTTCACATCGTTGGTGAAGGCGCAGGCGACCTCGGCACGGTCGGCGAAGGCGATGACCATGGCCCGCGAGTCGCTTTTCATGCCCCGCAGAAAATCGGCTGCCGCCTCCCTGGCATGGTCGAGGCGGGTTCGCCCGTCGGATTCACGGGTGTTCATGGAGCCGGATCGGTCGATCAGAATCACGACGTTTTCGCCCGTGGCTTTTCGGAAATTCGCAACCGGGCCCGCAAGGGCAAAGAGCAGGGCGAGCAGGACGATCAGTTGCAACAGAAGCAACAGATTTTTGCGGAGTTTTTGGAAGGGGGCGTTGACCTGCATGTCCTGCACGGCCTTTTTCCACAGCAGTGTCGAGGGCACGGTCCGTTGATGACGCCGGAGCTTCAGAAAATAGAGCAGGAGTAGAGCGGGGATGGCCGCGGCGGCGGCGAGAAGGGCGGTCGGCAGCGAGGTGAAAGTCATCGCACCAGGCCCCGTTGCCGCAGGTGTTGCAGGATAAGTGTTTCAAACGGCTGATTGGTCAGCGCGAAGTGATAGGTGATGCCACGCCGCGTGCAGTAGGCCCTCAGTGCGGCGCAATAAGCCTGCAAATTGGATTTGTACCGGTCGAGCAGCGGCTTGCTCACGGTGATTTCGGCGGTCTCCCCGTCTTCGACGTCGACCAGCCGCAGATCGCCGGTGAGCGACGGGTCGGCCTCCTCCGGGCTGAGGATCTGAATCACGTAGATGTCCAGGTTGCGGCCGAGGAGATAGCGAAAGCCGCCTTCGAAGCCGTTCTTGTCCAGAAAGTCGGAGAGAATGAGCACGACGCCCTTCTGGTTCTGCCGCATGGCGAACTGTTTGGCCGCGGCGGTGAAGCTGCTTCCGCCGGCAGCGTCGCAGTCTTCGAGGAATCGGAGGACATGCGGCATCATTCGACGGCCGCGAAATCCGGCGTTGAAGGCGACGACGGCGTCGGCGAAGGCGGCGAGGTTGACGCGGTTGTAATTGCACAGGCCGATGTAGGCGACGGCTGCTGCCAGGCGCTTGGCATAGAGCGCCTTAGACGGCTCGCCCGCGTCCATGGATTTGGACACGTCGAGCAGGATGGAGACGTTAAGGTCTTCTTCCTCATGGAAGAGTTTGAGAAAGAGCTTGTCGAGCCGGGCGTAGATGTTCCAGTCGATATGGCGCAGGTCGTCGCCGACGACGTAGTTTCGGTAGTCGGCGAACTCGGCCGACTCGCCGCGCCGGCGGCTCTTGCGCTCGCCTTTCAGGCGGCTGGCGTGAATTTTTCGGGAAATGATTTCGAGCTGCTCGAGCCGGGTCATGAAGTCGGGGTCGAGGAGCGAGGTTGCCGAAAGAATAGTAGGAGCTGAATCGGACATGCGTGTGTGACCGTGAGGCGCTGCCGGCCCGCGCGTGAAAAACGGCATTTGCGGCGATTATAACGCTCCGGCGAATTCCGGGTGGAGTATGAGCCCGGCCGCTTGCCTCGCGAAAAGCGGCGATCCTATACTTGGTGGAACATCTCGCGGGAGGTAGCGGAATGGCAAAGAACGCCAAGAAGCAGGTTGGACCGGAAAACACCCAGCATTCGACGGCGGCGGCGCCGACCTCCGTAAGGCCGCGGCATCTCCCCGCGTTCAAGGTCATCCTGCACAACGACGACGTGAACGGTATGGAGCATGTCGTCGAATCGCTGGTCATGCTGACGCCGCTGAACAGAGTGGAGGCGGCGCGGGTGACGGACGAAGCCGATAAAACCGGCAGTTCGCTGGTGCTGGTCATCCATAAGGAGCGGGCCGAGCTGTATGTCGAGCAGCTCCAGTCGCGGCAACTGACGGTTTCGATCGAGCCGGCCGAGTAGGATCGGCTACGAATCTTCTCGCATATCATCTAGCGGCCAACCTCCCCCTCGAAGCATCCTTAGCATTCAGGCCGGTCCCAATTCGGACAGGCGGGTTTGGAATACTTTCTCGCTGCCAGGGGTTATAGAAGGCGGTGCGACCAAACGCGCCTCCGTGCTTACATAACCTGTGCACTCTTAACAACTTCCTTCCCTAACCCGTCTTGCACGGCCCGTCCCCGAAGCGGACGTGCAAGACGTCTTTTCTCATTTCGCCGCCTTCCGGTTTTTTGGTAGGATATGGGTGGTTCGCGGATTCGATTCGAGCCGCGATCGTGGTTTTCCCGCAGTTTTCACCGCGTTGGGAGGGGAAGAGATGTCGAAATTCCAATCGAGGATTCTGGCGGCGGCGCTGCTGTTGGCCGGCACTGAGCGGGCGCTGGGCGTGCCGATCGAGATCGCCGTGAACCCGGCCGAGTCGGTGCTGAGCGTGCAGATGTGCGTGGGCGCGTCATGCTCGACGGACACTTCTCCGGTGACGGGGTTTACGGCGCTGAAGCTCGACGACGTGACCGGGCCGGGGCTGGTCGAGCTGCATGACTTCGTGCTGGCACTCTCTGAGCCGATCAATCTGTCGCTGACGGGGTTGACCGCGACCGGCCAGAACATCTCGCTGGAATATGCCACGCCGGGGCTGCCGCAGCCGCCGGCGACGGTCGATGGGGCCGGAGGGTTCGACTATCTTGACCTGCCCTCGAATCAGTCCGGCACTGTCAGCTACACGGCGTCGGGGTTTACCTGCATTCTGCTGCTTGCAACCGGCTATCCGTGCACGGACGCGATCGATCTGGCGGAGGAGGAAGCTCAGCCGGGAGACTTTGCGGGGACGATCACGGCACTGCCCGGGCGGGTGGTGCGGGTGGTGATGGAGCCGAACGTGAGCGGCCCGGTCGATCCCGATCTGCTGGCGCTGGGGACGCTGACGATCTCGGGGACCATCGTCGGCCAGGCGGTCGTGCCGCTGCGGGGGGATGCGAACCTAAATGGGGTGGTGGACGGGGCGGACGTCCAGCCGTTCGTAGACCTGCTGCTGAATCCGGAAGTTCACGCATGGCAGGCGCAATTCGCAGTGGACATGAACGACGATGATGATTTCGACGTCGATGACACTGCGATCTTTGCCCAGTGCCTGGTGACGGATAGCTGCAACTGACGCTGTTGCTTCTCAGGATGACTCGAGAGCGGCACATTACGCCAGTTCCGCGATGTGCCGCTGGGCAGATTCGATCTGGTGACGTAGTTCGGTCGCGCGCTGGCGGGCCTGTTCGACGATGCCGGGATCGGCGCGTTCCACGAAACTGCGGTTGGATAGCTGCTTTTCGGTGCGCTCCAGCGCGCCCTGCAATTCGCCCAGCTTCTTCTGCTCGGCGGCGCGCACCAGGCCAAGGTCGATGAGGTCGCCCACCGGCACGTGAATCGTGACCGGTCCGATCGCCCGGGAGAACGACCCCTGCGGCTTCACATCCGCTTCCGTCACCTCCAGCGCGTCGCAGCCGGCCAGGGCGCGGATGAAGTCGGCGTGCGAATTGAACGAGGCGCTGGTGGACGGGTCGGCCGTCACGATCATCAGCGGCAGCGTGCGGATCGACGGCGTCTTGGTCTGGCCGCGATACTCGTTCACCACGGTGCGGATTTCGCGGCCGGTTTTGATGATTTCCTGGATGCGCTGCATCTCGCGCTCGACGTTCGGATCAAACAAAGATTCGTCGGGCGCCGGCCAGCGCGAGGAGATCAGCAGCTCGTCGTCGCTTTCCATCTCGAACAGGCCGCGGATCGGGGCGACGCGGCGCAGCTCTTCCCAGGCGGCCTCGGTGATGAAGGGGGTGACCGGGTGCAGCATGCGCAACGTGCGGTCGAGCACGAAGGCGAGGACCTGGCATGCCACGCCGGCGTCATCGGCGGTCATTCGCGGCTTGGTCATTTCCAGGTAGGCGCTGCAATAGTCGTCCCACATGAAGTGGTACATCTCGCCGACAGCCTCGCTGAAGTGATATTTCTCCAGCGCCGCGTCGACGCGCTTCAGGCAGCTCGTCATCCGCGAGAGGATCCAGCGGTCCTCCAGCTTCAGTTCCTCGCGCGTGAGCGGGCGCGGCTCGCGGCCTTCCAGGTTGGGCAGCACGTAGCCGGTGGCGGCCTGCCAGAGCTTGTTGCAGAAGTTGCGGCCCTTCTCGAACTTGGGGCTGATGTTGATCTTGCGGCCGTCGGCGAGCGTCTCCTCGGTGACGGGCATGCGGATGTCCTGGGTCTCGGTGGCGAGTTCGGCGAGGATGAAGCGCAGGGCGTCGGCGCCGTATTTGTCGATGATG
This sequence comes from Phycisphaerae bacterium, assembly GCA_035557035.1. Taxonomy (GTDB): domain Bacteria; phylum Planctomycetota; class Phycisphaerae; order UBA1845; family UTPLA1; genus JADJRI01. The sequence goes on along the minus strand of DATMEE010000076.1, from coordinate 5,353 downwards.
TCGACGGGATCGACGCCGTTGCCGAGGGATTTGGACATTTTTCGGCCCTGGCCGTCCTGAATGACCGGGTGGATGACCACGTCGGCAAAGGGGACTTCGCCGGTGTTGTAGAGGCCGAACATGACCATGCGTGCGACCCAGAGGGTGATGATTTCGCGGGCGGTGGAAAGCACGTTCGTGGGATAAAACGTGCTTAGAAGCGTCGGTTCTGTTTCCGTCGCGCCAGCGCCCGATTCCGAGCCCGAAGCGCTAGCGAGGGTGGACGAGCCCCGGACTTCAGTCCGGGCGGCGGTGCCGCTGGTGTGACGCGTCGCCCGCGCATCGGGCCACCCCAGCGTCGAAATCGGCCAAAGCGCGGAGGAGAACCAGGTGTCGAGGACGTCGGGGTCTTGCACGAAACCCAACTGCTCGATCTTTTTTACGATTTCGTTTGTATCTGCACGGAGTCCGATGTGCATCAGACAATCGTCACCCGGATTAAATTCGTCTCCCTCGATTGCGTCAAACTGACCAAAGACCATTGAGCGGCCATCACTGATACGATCAATTCTCGTAACAGCGTTTGATTCCAACTCCTGAAAGCCAACGAAGTCCAGTGTGCTCAGATCAAAATTGCCCCAAGTGATCATTTTTGACCACACCGGTATCCGATGCCCCCACCAAAGCTGGCGGCTGATGCACCAGTCGCGCTTTTCGCTGAGCCAGTCGGTGTAGGTTTTTTCGTAGCGGGCGGGGTGGAATTTCACGTCGCCGCGTTTTTCCGCGTCGATGGCGAGTTGGGCGAGGCCGGGGAAATTTGGGGACGACGCAGGGTTCAAATTCTCAGGGGCCTCCGCCTTCAAGCGGTTACCGCTTCCTGACGGGCGCGGCTCTGTTTTACTCGTCGCTGGCGCTCCGGACTCCCTCGCTAGCGCTTCGGGCTCGGAAATCGCTTCGCGATTTTGAACCGCTGGGGACTTTGCAACGTCGCCCATTTTTACGAACCACTGGTCGCTGAGGAACGGTTCGATCATCGACTTGCTGCGGTCGCTGTGGCCGATCTCGATCTGGCGGTCTTCGATTTTTTCGATGAAGCCGCCGGCCTGAAGGTCTTCGACGACTTTCTCGCGGCCGGCGGTGGCGAACTTGAGGCCGGCGTAGCGCGCGGACGCGGGGTTGACCGTGCCGTCGGGCTCGATGATCTCGGCGATTTTTCCGTCGGGGGACAGCACGTTGATCATCGGCAGCGGCGAGGGCTGGCGCTGTGCCACGTCGTAGTCATTTGGATCGTGGGCAGGCGTGATCTTCACGCAACCAGTGCCCAACGCCGGATTGGCCCATTCATCCAAAACGAGCGGAATCTCGCGGTTGGTCAGCGGCAGGATCACCTTGCGGCCGGCCTTGGCCATGTCGCGCAGCTTCAGCAGCGTCGGCAGCAGCGACGTTCGCCGTTCGCGAATATCATCGATCTTCGCCTGCTTCGCGGCCCTATCTTTCTCTGCGCTCTCGGCGAACTCCGCGAGAGCCTCTTTCTCCGCGGAATCGAGCGCGGCCGCCGGGTCGGGATGCACCGCCACCGCCGTGTCACCTAGCATGGTTTCGGGGCGCGTGGTGGCGACGTGGACGAATTCCGGTTCAGGTTCTCGGGAAGGGATTTCCGAGGGAGTGGGTGCGAGAAGGGATTCTTGCACCAGCGGATATTTCAGATGGTAGAAGTGCCCCTTCACCGTTTCGTGGTACACCTCGTCATCCGCCACGGCCGTCTGTAGCTCGGTGTCCCAGTTCACCAGCCGCTTGCCGCGGTAGATCAGGCCGTCGCGGAAGAGCTTGAAGAACGTTTCGCGCACGGCCTTCACGCAGCCCTCGTCGAGCGTGAACCGCTCGCGCGAGTAGTCGCACGAGCAGCCCATCAGGCGGAGCTGCTCGATGATGCGGCCGCCATATTTCTCCTTCCACTCCCAGATGCGCCGCACAAGCTCGTCGCGGCCCAGGTCGTGGCGGCTTTTGCCTTCGGTCTTGCGGATGGTCTTTTCGACCGTCGCCTGGGTGGCGATGCCGGCGTGATCGGTGCCGACGAGCCAGAAGGTGTTCTTGCCCTGCATGCGGGCGCGGCGGATGAGGATGTCCTGCAGCGTGTTGTTCAGGGCGTGGCCCAAATGCAGAGCCCCGGTCACGTTCGGCGGGGGGATGACCATGCAGAACGGCTCGGCGTGGCGGCCGATCTGGGCCTTGAAGTGGCCGGTGTCCTCCCAATATTCAAAGAGCCGTCTTTCGACGGCGGCGGGGTCGTAGGATTTGGAGTCGGATTTGGCCATGCAATGCGTTACCGCCGTAAAATGATGTATGACGGAGTGATTATGGGTGAGGGGGGAATCGGCGGCAAGCGAGCGAGAGCGCGTTTTGAAGGCGCGCTAACCACATGACCAGAAATCGCGCGCGATTTTACGCGGTCAAGTTCCGCCGCTCCTTCGGAGCGGACCCAGGTGCGCGAATCGCATCCACGAGTTCCGCTTCGCTTCACTCGTGGCTACATGCCGTCGCCCTTTCCGGGCGAAGATCAATGCGGTCCCGGCTAGTTGCGACGTCGAATTAACGCTAACGATGCAAGAATGACAAGCGAAAGCGTCGCCGGCTCGGGAACCATGGCGAAGCCGCCGCGGATGGCGGCGCCCGCGGCGATCTGGGCCTCGCAGCCCGCGATCTGCGCGTTAATCAAGGGCAGCGCTGTCGCCAGCGGATCGACCGATTGGCCGGCATCGGCGTAGTTGATCTGAAAGACCCAGTCGAGCGGGGGGTCCTGCGGATTGCCGTCTTCATCGTAGGAGATCAGGTCGCCGACGGTCAGCTCCTGCCAGGCGCACACCGTTGACACTCCGAGGGGCGCGACGCCGGCGGAGTGGCCGAAGCCCGCGAGATCGTCGTTGAAATTGGTGGCCTGCAGCGCGAGATCACCCGAGAAGCGATAGGGGGCGGCCGGCTCGTTGTCCTCTTCCCAGAGCTTGATGTTGAGCGTGTAGGGTTCCAGGCCGTTGACCTGCGACCTGATGAGCACCTTCACCGGGTCGTTTGGGTTGAGCGACATGGGATCGCTGGGCATGTTGTGGAAGATGGTAGTCGCGCCGAGGGCGATCGCTTCGTTGAGAAAATTTCCCTGTGTGTCGAGCCGCGTCCAGGAATCCGAGCCGGACTGAATGCCGGGCATGCCGGGATTCGTGTCGTAATTAAAAGCGCCGCCCGAGACGCCGGGGGTGTTGCCGCCGTCCACCGCCGACATGGCGAAATCGTTGCGGGCGAAGTTGACGATATTCGATCCCCACGCACGGTTCGGCATGATATGCCGTTGAATTCCCGGGCCGCCCGAATCCCCGCCCTCGGTGAAGTCCTCGCCCGAGTCCTGCGTCTGCTGAACGTGATTGGCCGTGACGTTGTCCACGTTGATCGTAGCCCAGCCCTTCGCGCCCGCGTTTCGGCCGGGAGCGCCGCCATTGTGCTGGGTGATGCCGAAGGAAGGCGCGCCGGCGGGACCCGCGCCAGAGGCATTGCCCACGCCGAATCCGACCGCGTAATTCGTATCGTTGACCCGAGCCGGCCGGGGCAGCAGCGAAATCGGTGACACCACGGCGGCGTTCGGCGTGCCGCCCAGGATGATGTACGCCAGGTCGTTCTGGTCGGGGCCGGGGATGTTCGAGTACGCCGGATGTACCCGACCGCCTGCATTGAGAATGGTTCCCACGGCGCCAAAATTAGCCCGGACCCGGTTCGCGGGAATGTTGTTGCCGGGATTTAAGAACGAACGGAAGCAGTGGCCGGCGGTGACCATCACGTCGGGGGCGATCAGCGTGCCGGTGCAATGCGTGTCGGCGGCCCCGTTGTAACTCCCGTTGTTGTCCAGGTCGATCTCCAGCCGCGCGACGTGCGGGTATTGATCGGCGGCGGTGCCCCAATTGGCGTTGGAGATCGCCAGCGCATTGGGTCCATCGATGGCGGCGGCAGGCATCGACGTCAGTAGCAGATTCAGACCCATTAAGAACGAATACGCAGCCCGTTTGCTCGACATCTTTCTCCTCCTCCTGATTTAACTACACGCGCGCTTGAAGGCGAAGCGATTTCCCGCAACGGAAAAAATGATTCTCGCAATCGGCGCCTCGTCGAATCCCGATTTGTGCAAGCATACCGTTCCAGCCGGCGGGATTTCAAGCTCCCGCCGCGACCATCCCGACTTTCGATACGATGCGTCGGGTGATCTTTCCGGTTGCAGGTCAGGACACGGTGGGAGTGCGTGGGACCACAGCCGGGATGCGGCGCGCGGCCGACCTTGATTTAGGTGGATCCCGAGACGCCAGTTACAAGCTTATGTGAATACGAAATTTAATGTCGACGCTGGTTGCCATCCAATCGAGTGGCATGGCTCCTGCTTATGTCTTTTTCGGATTCAATGCCTCCTGCAACCGAGCAGGGTGTTTTCAAACAAACTTCATTTACCAGGAGAAGTGGAATGAACCTCGCAAGACTCATCACTCGTGTCAGCTTCGCAGCGGCGGTCGCGCTCGCCGTATATGCCGGTTGCCAGACCAGTCCCCAGGAAGTGCTGGAGCCGGTTTCTCCGGTCTCGACGTTGTCCGCTCCATTGGCCGAGGTGCCGATGGAGTTCTCGCCGACTTCGCAAGCCGAACGGACGAACTTCATCAATGTCGTGGAGGAGTTGGCCGCTCAGGAGCCGAGGGACATCGGTTTCGGCTTTGACGCCGCCGACATGCACGTCGAGGTGCTGGAGCCGGCCGTCGATGCGTCGGCTCGAAGCATTCCGATGCAGATGACGCTGACGCTGGCGATCGCCGAGGGGGCCAACGCGACGCCGTGCGAATCGGGCGTGGGCGCCGGCCGCTTCGTCGTCGATGTGGCGGACGATGGATCGGTGACCAAGATCACGCCGGAACGTCCAGAGCTTGGCGAGATCATCGCGGCGGCACTTTCCACGGATGAAGTGGCGCTGTGCACGAAGGCGACGGGGAACTTCCGCGGGCGGGTCACGCTCCGGGAGACGAAGATCGACCTGGAGTATGGGGTGGGCGGGGGGCCGGGCAATCGTAACGAGAACCTGAATCGAAACACGAATCAGAATTCCAACGCAAATTCCAACAACAACGCGAACACCAACTCGGGTGATATGTGCGGCAACGGGAATTTTGGCGTGAAGGCGCCGCTGGGTGGAACTCGCGGCGAGGACGGCGAGGCAAAGTATCGCCGAGTGGGCCCGTGCCAGCGATTTGAGGTGCGAGTGACGGGTTTGGCTCAGGGCAGATACCCGGTGCTGATCAATGGGATCAGCGTGGGTGAAGTCAATGTCCCGCGCCGCTCCATGGGCGTGCTGCGC
>DATMEE010000075.1:0-2775 GCA_035557035.1 Phycisphaerae bacterium | reverse complement strand
GTTGAGCGCAGTCGTCGCTTCCGAGATATAGAGCCGGTTGTTTCTAGCCACCAGAATCTCGGTCAGGATGCGGTGGGTGGGACTATCCACCGTCTGCCGCCAGCTCCTGTGATTGTCGAGCATGTTGACGGCGTCGTAGGTCACCTTGCCCATCGTGCGGTAGCGGGCAGCCGCTTCCTCGATGGCCGTGCCGAGCTCGCCTTTCGCGTTGTTGTAATCGACCACGGTCAGCACGTACTTGCCTGCGAGAATCGAGCTCGCGGGCGCATCCGCCTCGAACCGCTTCGCCGGCAGGCTTGTGCCTTTCGCCGTCTTGTACTGGCTTGTCGTCACCTTCGGCTCGCCGGGCAGGTTGACCGCGAAGAATTCCTCGCGGTTGGTGTAGACATCCCACGCCTGCGCGTGCGCTGCGGCGCCGATGAACACAGCCACAACCGCCGGGATAAAGCTGACAAAACGCATCGAGAGGGTCCTCCACAATCTCCAAGAGCGCGGAAAATGCCACAAACCTCCCGCTTTGTCCCTAGGCCCGGCCCTTAACGGCATGGCCCTAGCGAATCACGCCCGCGTGACAGGGGCTGGCGGGCTGGCAAGGTTTGCCCGCGATCTCGGTTTTCTCCTGATGACGAGCAGTTGCTTGGCTCTCCTGCAAACATGAAAAGCGCCTGGAGCCGGCTCGGCCGCATCACCCGCAGATACCTCGCGACCGGCAATCTGCGCGGCACGCCAAGCCAAACGTTGAACGGTTCTTCGGTGGCAAGGATTGTTTCTTCGTGCAGGTTGGAGCGAACGACGGCATACGCGGCGATCCGTTGCGCCGCCTGATCCTGGCCAATCCGCGCTGGCGCGGAATCTTTATCGAGCCGCTCGATGAGATGTTCCAGCAACTTGTCTCGAACTATGCCGCGTCCGACCGCTTTGCGTTCGAGCGCGTCGCAATCTCGGAAACGAACGGGGAGCGACTGCTCTATTACGTGTCGCAGGACACGATCCGCGAAGCCGGACTGCCGGCCGGTTTCGACACGATCAATTCGTTCAGCCGCGAGCACATTTTGATGCACCTGCGCAGGCGGCACCGCAAAGGCGCACTTGCGAAAGCGCCGGAAGCCTACATCTCCTCGCGGATGGTTCGCTGCGAACGGCTGGAGTGCCTCCTGGATCGCCACCGCGTCGACCATGTCGATGCGTTTTGCGTGGACACCGAGGGCTACGACTACCAGGTCATCCGGCAAATCGATTTCAAGCGGTTCCGCGCGAAACTGATTTTGTACGAGCACGGCAATCTCGGCAGCGCGGACCAGTCATCCCTGGCGCAGCTCCTGACCGAGCAAGGTTACATCCTCGCAAACTATGGAAAGCTCAACACGGTGGCCGTCAGGAGAGATCGGCGCGACGGCGCGCATTGACCGTTCAGCTTCTCCCCTATTTCCCGTGTCTGCGAAAACCATGGCAAGGCCAGCCGGATTTCGCGATGATCGGCGCCACATAGACTGCATCGCCAAAAATGGCCGCCGAAGAATTGGCCCACCGGGACCGTGAACAATGGCTCAAATGGAACCTCGTCGTCCGAAAGTGCTGCGTAGCTTCCTGATTGGAATCATCTTCATGGGCCTCGTATCGTTGTTTCTGTTCTTGCTCGCGAACCCAGGCACCCGCTGAGGCATCAAGACCTGCTACGAGGCCCGCGCTAGCAGTACTCCCGTGTTTTTTCTCGTATCTTACGTACAACTTGGTCGCCCATGCGGATCCACACGAACGGTTCGCAGCCAATCGTTGCCGGAAGCGAGCCGCGATTTCTTCTGCTTCCCCGTGACGATTGTCACAGCAATGGCACGGTATTGGCGCACGTCATCGATCATCATGCCGTTCCCCAGTGTAGAGGGAGTTCTCCATGTCGCGTAAACTGATGGCTATCCTTGTTTCGAGCACTTTGGCGTTCGGAAATCTGAGTACGAGCGCTTGGTCGGCACCGGCAGTATCCGGCGCAACGGCCCCGGCGAACAATCAGTCGCCACTCACGCCTGGCGGTGTTGCGGGCATCAAGCAAGCCCAGGGTCAGGGTATTGAGCCCTGGGCCGCGATCGCAATTGTCGCCGGCATCTTCCTCGTCGGTGTTCTCTTGCTTGAAGAGGATGACGACGATGATAACGGCGGCCCCTCGACGACGGGCACCTAGCTTCGCGATTTGAGCGGGCGCGTCCAAGCCGCAGACCGTGTCTCGCGGTTGGAGCAAGAGAGCAACAGCGGACGGCGGAGACGGGGTTGCTTGACCCCTCTGTGGCAATGCCGCGCCGACTTGCTTCGCCATGCGTCGATTTTGAGAAAACCGCTGGCGGACGGGGAGGGATTCGAACCCCCGAGAGGCGTGAACCTCTGCCGGTTTTCAAGACCGGTGCTTTTAACCACTCAGCCACCCGTCCGCGATTTCAAATCAGATACTTAGGACTCGATCCTTGCGCAAGTATGGCACCGTTGCCGCCGATATTGCCGCCGATCCAGTGCCAAAGTGTTCGATCTTCATTCGCGAAACGTACCGGCGTAGGCTGCTTCGAAAACCGTAGCGGCGCGATCGTCCGACGAGTTGAAGAGGTGACCGTAAACGTTGAGTGTGATCGACGGTGACGCGTGGCCGATGCGTCGACTAATCGACAACACGTCCATCCCACTCGCGATCAACTGGGATGCGTGCGTGTGCCTCAGGGCATGGAACGAGACCTTCGGCAGTTTGAGCGTCTGGACAAGGCGCCGCCATTCGGTCGTGACAGAATTCGGGAT
>DATMEE010000074.1:0-4577 GCA_035557035.1 Phycisphaerae bacterium | reverse complement strand
TAGTGGGCGAGGTGCGATGGGCTACGATCGGAGTCGGCTCTTCCTGGAAATTGTCGGGCGGAAGCGCGTGGTCGTCCGGGCCGACGAAGGTCTCGAAGAACCGCCAGGTCCGCCGCCCGGTCAAGCGCAGCGTACGAATCTCTTCATTCGAGAGAGGTTGAGCCGCAGCCGCGCGGGGCGGCAGGCTGATCCAATAAGCCACCAGCGGCGATAAGGCCCAAGTAAGAACGAACGGTGTCGCAATCGGCCACACTTCCGGCGAATGGAACACAACAACGATGCCTACGACTACCGCAAGCCCGACCGTGCGGCTCATGCGGCGATAGCAGCTGCTGAGGCTGAGATCCAAACCGGATTTCGCTTGCGCTGCCGTCACCCACTCGAGGAGCTTTCGGCGTGTTACATAGACGCGATAAAGGGTTCGGACGATGGCGTCGGCCATCAGCCATGCCTGATGGGCAAGTAATGTCACTGCCAGTCCGATGTGCGAGGCGGCAAGCATCAGATCGATGCCGACCGCCCGGGCATGGCTGCGTTTCGAAATCCCGCGCCGACGCGGGATCGCGCCGAGAAATACCTGTAAAAGGGGAGGGATGGCGATACATGCGAGCACGAATGTCGTCCACATCAAAGGCGCAGCGAAAGGCAGCGTCCAACCGGCAATCAAAGTCAGAAAGGTGGCCGGGGCCGACAGTGTGCGCCGGAGATTATCGAGCATTTTCCACCGGCCGATCAGAGGAATCGGAGCGCCGCTCTTGTTCGGTGCATGTCCGATGATCCACGGCAGCAACTGCCAGTCACCCCGGGCCCAGCGGTGCTGGCGCACGACGGCGACCTCGTAGTGGGAGGGAAACTCCTCGAAGAACTCGATATCGGTGACGAGTCCGGCCCGCGCAAAAATTCCTTCAAAAAGGTCATGACTTAATAAAGCGTTCTCCGGCACTCTTCGATCGAGCGCAGCCTCGAATGCGTCGACATCATAAATCCCTTTGCCGGTGTAGGAACCTTCGCCGAAAAGATCCTGATAAACGTCGGAGACGGCAGAGGCGTACGGGTCGATGCCAGCCGGACCCGAGGAGATCCTCTGGAAAAGAGATCCCTCGCGATCGGTCGGCAGAGTCGGCGTGACGCGCGGTTGAAGCAGAGCGTAGCCCTCCACGACACGGCCAACACCAGGGTCAAACCTAGGCCGATTGAGGGGATGCGCCATTGTGCCGACCAACCGGCAAGCGGACCCCCTCGGCAACCGCGTGTCGGCGTCCAGAGTAATGACGTAGCGGACGCCGGAAGGCACTGTAGGTGCTCTACCGCCCATTGACAAAAAAGTGGTGTCCGCGGCACCGCGCAACAAGCGATTCAGTTCATGAAGCTTTCCACGTTTGCGTTCCCAGCCGATCCAACTGCGCTCGCTGTCATTCCAACAGCGCCGACGGTGGAAAAGGAGAAATCGCTCGCTTCCATCTGGGGCGAGTCCATGACGGCGATTCAATTGCGCGATACCGTCGACGATCTCGGCCAACAGTTCGTCGTCTCCCGGCATATTTTCGTGCGGCGCATCTGTCCAGTCAGAGAGCAGCGCGAAACGAAGGTCGCCATCTGGATTCGCCAGATAATGCACTTCCAAACGCTCGATCTGCTCCGTAATCTGAGCGCGACCGATCAGCAGAGTCGGGACGACAACCATGGTCCGCAAATCCGCTGGCACTCCATCACGGAGGGCGAGCCTGGGCAGCACCCGTGGCCCGAGCAGCGCCGTGACCTCACGATTGACCAATGTGATCGCCAGGTCCGAAGCCGGCACGAGAGCGAGAAGTGCAACGAGGAACAGGCCCGCAACTCCAACTTCTGTCGCGACCGAACTGATCAGGAACAAAGCCAGGATGACGCCGCTGACAATCGCAATCGTTGCAAGGTATCGGGACGTCGCGTTCGTCACATAGGCGCGGCGAAGCCAAGTCTTGATTGGCATGCGAAAGCCGAGTTCTTGCTCGAAGGCAACACGCCCATTCGCAATAAGATAGTAGCCGGGGTCCGCACGGCGGTCCGCAGCTGGGTCACTTGCGTCTTGCGCTTTGGCGCGGGAGCGTTTCGCGTGAGCAACCGCCCGCCGGGCAACTTCACGCTCATCGTGCGATGAGTGCCTCGAGAGTTCCTCGATCGCACGCCGGTAACGATCGCGCGTCTCGAAGTCCGGAGCGGCAAAGCCCGGATCGGTCCAGAGTATCGCGTCGACAAGACTCACGCTCTCGAAGAATTCTGCCCAGTCGAAGGCGGAGATCAGGCGCATGCTGGTGATCACGTTGCGCACGGTCACGTTCATCGCAGCCTGCCGTTGATGCTCGATCCGGACAATCTCATCGGTCGTCGTGCCCTGAGCCGTAAGGCGTTGCTCGAGCCAATGAAGAGCCGGCATAACCCCCGGGTCCTGATCGCGCAGCCGCTGGACGAGCTGTACGGCGAAGGCCGTCGTCAACGGAGCGCCCTCGAACCGCCGCAGCACCGTCGGGGCGGGCTCGATTGAACTGCCGCCAAGTCGGAGAAGGCGGTCGGCCACCGTGTCGGCCTCCTGGCGCGCCGCCCTTTCATGCACGATGCTCTCTGCCAGGCGCCGGAGATTCTCCACGAGCACCACTCGCAGAGTAATCGCAACAGCCCAGAGCTCGCCAATCGTCAATGGTTGCACGCGTTGGTAGGCGCGCACGAACCGCCGAAGCATATCCGGGTCAAAGCGGCTGTCAGTATGAGCGACGAACGCCCAGGCCAATCCGTAGACGCGCGGATAACCCTCGAGATGACCCTCCGCAAGCTTAGGCAGTTCTCGGTAATAGCCGGACGGCAGGTCGTCCTGGATCTCGCGCAGTTGCTCGTCGACGATGTGATAATTGTCGACCAGCCACTCGGACGCAGGTGTGATGACGCGCTCCTCACGGATTGCCTGGGCGGTTGTACGATAGGACTCGCGCAGCACTCGGCCGTTGTCGAGCACGCGCGGCAGCAGCGGACGACCCCTCCGGGGAGTCGTCGTGACGCGCTGAGCCAAAGCGAGACTTTCGCCGTGCTGCTCTAGACGCTCGCTGCTGAAAAGTTCGGCCCGAATCGGTTCTCCGAGCTGTGAAACTGCCATGGCCTCTGAATGTGTTTTACGCAGTAGTTTCTGACGATATAGCGAATTCAATCCATATACCTCGTACCACGGTCATCCTGGCGCGGGCCCAAATCATACACAGGCTATCAAGTTGAGCAGTCGTGAGGAATACGTAGAGCCGAGGAATGTTGAACAAACAATGCCGCCAGGCAAGCGCGTTCCCGTAACATGAAAATCACGTGATCTACGCGTCACCTCATGGGGTGGCCAATGAAGCCGTGAGATGGCGCGCCTCTCGCCCTAATGATGGTGATTCTGAACGTGCCGCAATGTAACAATGTAACCAAGGAGGGTTTGGCGGCCGATGAAATTCTTTCGCTGGGATGAAAAACGCCGGACGATTTGATCGCGCTGTCTTCCCACTGGCGGTCTGGGTGTAAGCGCCATTCAGGCGATCCTGTGCTGATTAGACGGCCGCTTTGACGGAAACTCAACTATGCATCAGACTATCGGTTAGTAGCTAAAGAAAGTCGCCGCGGATTTATTCGGGTCGGCTCGAAGATGAAGGGTTAGGCAAACCAAGCATATCTCACCGGCATCTGCACTTCATCTAATCGCTGCTCTGAAGTGATACCGAAAGATACCCTGCTCGCAGATGGAAGAGTGGGGCAAGGGCGCCGTCAATTCAAAAAGGCCGGCATGATGCCGGCCTTTTTGGCTACCGAAAGAATCCTAACCTAGTGTCGCAAACTGCAGAACTCTTCGTAATCGATCAATTCTTTGATCGTCGGCTTGTCGCCGCACATCGGGCAGTTGACATCGCGCCGCAATTTCAAAGTATTGATTTCCATCGTCAAGGTGTTGAAGCACAGCAGACGGCCGATCAAGCTGTCACCCTTGCCGAGGATGATCTTGATCGCTTCCAGAGCTTCGATGACGCCGATCAATCCCGGCAGAACTCCCAAGACCCCCGCTTCGGCGCAACTCGGCGCCATCTCGGCCGGAGGCGGTTCTGGGTACAAGCACCGGTAACATGGGCCTTTGCCGGGATAGAAAACCGTCGCCTGTCCCTCGAACTGAAAGATGCTGCCGTGGACGTTGGGCTTGCCGGTCAAAACGCAAGCGTCGTTGACCAGATAGCGGGTCGGAAAGTTATCGCAACCATCGACGACCAGATCATAATCCTTGAGGATCTCCATGGCATTTTCTGAGGTGAGCTTTGCTTGATAGGGGATCACCTTCACGTCGGGATTGAGACCTTCCAAAGTCTTTTTCGCCGATTCCACCTTGGGCGTGCCGACCCGATCGTTGGCGTGCAGTATCTGGCGCTGCAAATTGGAAATATCCACCACGTCGTTGTCAATGATACCGAGCGTACCGACGCCCGCCGCAGCCAGATAATACGCCGCCGGCGAACCTAAACCGCCGGCGCCGACCATCAAAACTTTTGCTCCCAGGAGTTTCGCTTGTCCTTCTTCGCCGACTTCTGGCA
>DATMEE010000073.1:0-2354 GCA_035557035.1 Phycisphaerae bacterium | reverse complement strand
CCACGCGCCAACACCCAGCCCAAGCTCTCGTACTTCGGCATGACCGCGATGTTTCCGCACATCCATCCGCTCGCCCGCGCCGGCCAGCACTACTACAACGAATCGATGGCCTGCTTGGGTATAGCCGCGACGCTGAGCGTCATTGACGACGCCCTCATCCGCCATCAGCTTCATAGCCAATCTGCCGAAGAAATGATGCACTTCATGGAAGGAAAATATCAAATCGACACCTATGCGCTCACGCCGAAAGATCAAAAACCGATTGAGGAAGTCTTCGACTTTCTCCTCCGACCCTGGGCGCCGGAACCGAGCCGCGCTTTGGGCGGCTCGCAATGAACGGACGTTTCGACAGGTTCAACGTGAACGGGATAAAAGAGGTGAATTTGGCAGCTCCCGCTCGTGGTGAGCAGCTTGTCGAACCATGAGCGAAAGTAACCGATCAGAATGAAAGTCAAAATTGTCGAAACTCTCTGCATCGCCTGCGGCCTGTGCCGCGAAGTCTGTCCCGAACGCGCCGTTCATCCAAAAATGCAGGACATCCACCACATGTACGAAGTGATCGAGAGCGAATGCACCGGCTGCGGCGATTGTCTACCCTACTGCCCGGTCCCTGGGGCGCTCGAAGAGTATGAGCGAGACAGCAGCATTCGCTAACTATCCTTGACTTCTCCTCCACTACCGCACTAAAGAGCAACTCTTGGGAGGACCTCGGCCATGACTGATAGCGATCCGCGCACGCATAGTTTGTCCGAAACCGCCGCACAACGCGGTCCGAATCGGCCGCTATTCACCAAGGGCGGCCCACCAAACTACGTGGAAAAATCGCTGGCCGCCGCAGGCGAGGTTTTCAAAGGTATCACCAGCGACGGCAACGTCATTCCCGGTCTGTTCGGCACCCAGAAGACCGGCATTTCGACCCAATCGATTCGCGAAGCCGCAGAGGCGTTTCTCGGATCGTTGAATACGGAGCAGCGTTCGAAGACGCTCTTTGCCGTCGACACAGATCAATGGCGCAAGTGGAGCAACATCCATCCGACGCTGATGCGCCACGGCACGCCGCTGTTCCAAATGACCGACGCGCAGCGCGATTGCGCCTTTGCATTGCTGCGCGAAAGCCTGAGCCCGCACGGCTTCGAAGAAGCGCTCGACATCATGCACTTGAACGAGACGGTCCAGGAACTGACCGGCAGGCTCGACGAATACGGCGAAGACCTTTACTGGTTAAGCATCATGGGCACGCCGTCGGCCACCGAGCCCTGGGGCTGGCAATGGGACGGCCATCACTTGATCATCAACTACTTCGTGCTCGGCGATCAGATCGTGGTGACGCCGACGTTCTTGGGCGCGGAACCGGTCCACGCCCAGAGCGGCAAATACACCGGCCTGAGAGTCTTCAAGGCCGACGAGGATCGCGGGCTCGCCTTGGCTCGCACCCTCTCCGAAACCCAACGCGCCAAGACCGTCATCGTGCCGGAAACCTCGGGCGAAGACTTCGCCACCGCCTTCCGCGATAATTTGGTGCTCGATTACAAGGGTATCCGCTACGATGAACTGTCGACCGCGCAACACGACCTCGCGCTCAATCTCATCGACTATCACGTCAGTCGCATGCGCACCGATCACGCCCAGGTGAAAATGGCGGAAGTGAAGCGCCATCTCCAGGACACCTATTTCTGCTGGATGGGCGGCATGGAGAACGACAGCACGTTTTACTACCGCGTCCAGAGCCCGGTGATCATCGTCGAGTTCGACCATCAGCGCGGTATTGCGTTTCGCGAAAGAACCAAGCCATACAAAGATCACATCCACGTCATCGTGCGCACGCCCAACGGCAACGATTACGGCAAGGATCTCCTGCGCCAGCATTATCTCTACGGCCATCACGCAGTGCGGAGTTGATGGCACGTTCGCCGGCGCAAAGTTCGGTGTAGGGGCAGACTCCGTGTCTGCCCTCTCGGACAGGCGACCATTGGGGGGTCGCCCCTACGGGAGATTCGGACGCCGCATCAAATCATCCAGGGGGGTCATAAATGAACATTCTCCGAGTTTTCAAACCGTTCCTAATTCTTCTCAGCGCCATTTCAGTTTGCTCGGAAACCTCAACAGCGCACGCGCAGGCCAATCTGAAAAAAGTCCGCATCGGCGTTTCCGAAACCCACGTCGGTTACTTGCCGCTACAAGTCGCCTTTCACAAAGGCTACTACAAGGATGAAGGCATCGATCTCGAAATAGTTTTGATGCCGACCAACATCATCAACACAGCGGCTCTTACCGGCCAGATCGATATCAATGGCGCCGTCACCGGCACCGTCGGCGCTGCGGTTCAGGGCAGTCCAATGAAGCTCTTAATCGTC
>DATMEE010000072.1:0-3806 GCA_035557035.1 Phycisphaerae bacterium | reverse complement strand
AGACAGTTCACTACTTCAACCGCAGCGTCGAATCCCTGCCGTACCAGAACCCCACGATCTGGAGCGCCCTCGTCGTCATCGTTAAGAGCCGGGGTGCAAAAACTCTCACCCCGGATCAGTTGATTGTGATCAAGGACCAGTTCATCATCCTTGATCGCATTCTCTGGGCCGCGTCCCACGGCGCATTTCGCCTGAACGTCAGCTTCTTTGAGATTGAGAAGGAAGAGGCCCAGACCATGACGCGCCATCTCGGCCGCGTCACCGGCCCGCCCGACGATCTCATCGAGAAGCGGGGCTGGTACGACGTGGTGTTCTGCGTGCGGCCACGGATCGAGGGTGAGGACAGGGATGCGCTCGAGACGGGCTGGTCGGACGTCGGCCCCAACGGCGCGGCCCTCGCGACCTTCTTCAGCGACGCCTCGTTTTCGACATACCTCCGAGCCATCTATCAGCATATTTTCAATGCCGCCGATGCCAGGGGCGAGACGCTTGGCTGGCCCAACTCGGCGGGGGCCCTCCATTGCGGCTTCCAGCCCGCCCGCTTCGCGGGCTCGGCCTATCGATCCGCCCTGCGCTATCATTTGAGTCCCGGCGAAATAGCGGGGCTGGCCATCGCGGACGAGCCGGTCGAACTGAGTTACTTGAAGCTCTGGCGGCTCGAAGGTCCGGTCACGCCCGTTGACGGGGAACCCGAGTCGCGGCTGGACGATCGGTGGCCCGAATCCGCGTCGGCCGCATCGAAAAATATGGTCAGTGAGAGCAACTTCATCGATCTCGCCGCCCATTTCGAGAACGCCGGGCCGGCGAAAGTGCGCGCCACGAGCTCGGTTTTCTGCCCCGAGCGCCGCGACGTGTGGGTGCGACTTGGCCGCAACGATCGGGCGTCGCTTTGGATCAACGGCCGCGGGGCGATCGCGACGAAGTCGATCGCCGGCACGAAATTCGAGGGTCGCAATCTCGTCGATACGGTGTTCACCCGCGCGACCCTTGAGGCGGGCTGGAATGAGTTTCAGCTCATCGTCGCGTCCCGCCCATCGGAAAAAAACAAGGGCTGGGGTTTTTCCGTTGCGATCACCACGCCGGGAAAAAGCGCTGTGCCCGGCCTCGCCTGCACCTATGAAACTCCCGGCGAGCGTCTTGCGCCGCGTTATGTGGCGCCGGCCATTGGCCGACACTATTCGTGGAAGAGCGTCCAGGCCGATTTCCACAACCTGCTTCCCCGGCTTGGCGACACGGAGTTGGCACAGATCACCTCTGTTGCCGATGCGCGCCTTCACCGCGGCGAAATCCGCGAAGCGCCCTTCATCGCCGTCGAGTCCGCTTCCCGAAAAGAGGGCGGCGCCTATCGCTCGCCCTCCACGTTCGACGAATCCGGCCATCATGACCTCGTTTTGAACAACGTGCTCGACTGGTCGCGCGAGGCCGTGGCTGCCTTTCGCGGCGGAGAAGCCGGCAGGGGGCGCGATCTTTTATTCGTGCGAGGAGAGGCCATCGAAGCGGCGACGTCCATTCTGAAGGAGCACGAATCCGCGAAGGGGACATTCGAGGGAAAAACGGCCGCCGATCGGCTCCTGGGATGGATCGACTTCGCGCCCTACGGAACGGTTTTCGTTCTCGACGTTCGCCTGCCCGATGAATGGCCCGCGGACGAAGAGGAAATCTTCACACCGTACGGCAAGTTCGTGCCCAACTGGCCGGACGAATTTCTCGAGGGCCCGCCGTACGTTCCGCCCGTCTCCGAAGTGCCGCAATGATCGATGGCGCCGGCCATTCCGCAGGCGATTTGAATTCAGCCGATACAGAAGGGAGCAGCCCGCGCTCCACTTGCGGCCATCGGATTCAATTCAATGCCTTCCTTGCTCGACGCTCGCCCCTTGCCAAAATCTGATCCGGCGAGCGCCGTCCATACCGAGTCTGCGCTCGTGCCGCCTGCGAAAGCGGCCATCGGCCGGCGCGTCGCGGTGCTCGCCGTTCATCATGTGCAGGTGGGCGATCGCATTTTCACCGGCGGGGCGGAGAAATACATACAGACAGTGGTCGGGGCGCTGCTCGACACCGGGGCGTCCGTACACGTCGGTTACTCGGGCACATCGATCTACGACGCACTCGAAAAAAGGTGTGATTCCGACCGCCTCACCGTCGAACGCACGGGCTGGCTGAATGAAACGCTCGGCGGCGACGGGAGCCTCACCTGGTCGGTCCTTCGATCCCGGCGGGGCTGGCTACGCGCCACGGGAGCCGACACGATCTTCGCCGTGCAGCAGGCGTCCGGCGCCGCGTTCTCCGCATCGTTGCTCGCGGCTCGCCTCGGCGGAATGCGCGTCGTGCAGTCGATCCGCCAGTCGCCCGAGCCGATGCCCGTCGCCGGAGCGCGGCGATGGCTCGGCGTCCTGCCGGCCCCCCAGTTCTGGAAACGGCGCATGCGCCGGCGTTATCGCTTCCCGGCTGCCTGCTGTCACGCGGTCATCTTCAACAGCCGGCGGGTCGCCGAGGCTTTTGAACGGGACTACGGCTTTTCGCGCCGTCGTTCCCGCGTGATTCCGAATGGCGAACTGATCCGCGACGAGGCGTTCCGCCCCTCGCCGGGGAGCCGCCCCCGTATTGGGAGCGTCGGCCGCGTGACACATGCGAAGGGCGCTGATCTTCTGATGGACGCGTTCGCAATCATCGCCGGGCGTCACCCGGGCGCAGCGCTCACCTACTTCGGCGACGGCGACCTGATCCCCGGACTTTCCGCCCACGCCCGCGCCATGGGCCTGGCCGAACGCGTTCGCTTCGCCGGCTACGTCGCTTCGCGCGACGCTATCTACCGCTCGATCGACATCTGCGTGCAGCTTTCCCGGCGCGAGTCCATGTCCAACAGCGTGGTCGAGGCCCAGGCCCGCGGCATTCCCTGCATTGTCACCGAGGTCGGCGGTCTCCCCGAAACCGTCGAAGACGGTCTAACAGGCTACGTCGTTCCGCGCGATCACGCCAGGGCCTGCGCCGAGGCGATCTGCGGGCTTCTTGCTTCTCCGGAGCGTTACGAGCAATTCTCCCGAAACGCTGCGACGCGCGCCCGCCGCGAATTCGACCTTGCCACACTTATGCGAAAAACCGTGAGTACGATTTTGGGGATTTAGCATCTGAAATGTCGCCTTACTCCTCGCCCGAATGGGGCGACGGGATGTAGCCACGAGTGGAGCGAAGCGGAACTCGTGGATTGGTTGCTCCCAATTACATTCCGCTCCGAAGGAGCGGCGGAGGCGATAAGACAGCGCTTTGTATTATGTGCTCGTGCGCCGGTGCTTGCCGCCTCAAAAAATCAAATCCACCAGGGGCACCTCCACCTCGAGCGCGCCGATTGATACCGAGGCTCGTTGCCGGTCGTGTCTGATCCGCGCGATTTTCCCTGCATCGTCGAAGCCCTTCACCCGCACGGCGTCCCCCGGCTGCAGGCGCATGACGCGGTCCACCCAGCCGCGAAAGGCGTCCCGCTCGGCCTCCAGCTCGTTGGCCCGATCCAGCGCCGCGAGTGTCTGCCGTGCGGCATCCTGCCGTGCCAGTTCCGCGTCGCGGCGGGCCCGCTCGGCCTGGCGACGCGACGTCAGCGTCCCGGCGATGGCCCGCTGGAGCGCCCGCTGCCGACTGGCGAGATTCCGCTCCGCCCGCTGGACGATCTTCCGCGGCATCCCCAGACGCGCTGCGATCGCGATCGCGTTGCTGTTGCCCGGCTCGCCGATCCGCAGCTCGTACATCGGCCGCAGCGTCTCAACGTCGAACATGACCGAGGCGTTGTCCGCCCGTTTCGCCTCGTAGCCGATTCC
>DATMEE010000071.1:0-4726 GCA_035557035.1 Phycisphaerae bacterium | reverse complement strand
TGATGCACCGGCCGGAGGTGCCCGCGAAGGTCGCCCTGAACGAGGCCATCGAGATCGGCAAGGAATTCGGGACGAAGGAGACGGCGGCTTTTATCAACGGCATTCTCGACGCCATCGTAAAGAAGACTTCACCGCAGCTCGCCAATACGGGGGACGAATGAAGAGTGTAGAATGAAGAATGTAGAAAAATCGGGGGCAGGTTGCCTCGCGCTCCGGCGATCCTCATTTCTACATTCTCAATTCTACATTCTCAATTCCCAAAATGGGTCTCTTCGACAAATTCAAGAAAGCGCTCTCCAAGACCCGCGAAAAAGTCGTCAGCGGATTCAAATCCGTCCTGCCCTTCGGCCGTCCCATCGACGAAGCGCTGCTCGATGAAGTCTACGAAACGATGATCCGCGACGACTTCGGCCCCGCGACGGCCGAGAAGCTCATCGGCGCCGTTCGTGAGGCGTGGAAGAAAAAAGAGATCGCCCAGTCGCAGGACATCATCGCATTTCTAAAACAGTACATCGTCTCGAAGTGGCCCGAGGACCTTCGAACGCTCGCCCGGGCGCCCAGCGGGCCGACCGTGATTCTGATCGCCGGCATCAACGGCAGCGGCAAGACCACCAGCGTGGCGAAGCTCGCCAACTGGCTCAAGAAGCAAGGGAACAAGGTCATCGTCGCGGCCTGCGACACTTATCGCGCCGCCGCGGTCCTGCAACTCACCGAGTGGGCCGGCCGCGCCGGAGTAGACATCGTCAAGCACGATCAGGGCGCCGATCCCGGCGCGGTGGCGTACGACGCCTGCGAGGCGGCCATCGCCCGCAAGGCGGACATCCTGCTGGTCGATACGGCTGGGCGTCTGCACACGCAGGACAATCTCATGCGCGAGCTGAACAAGATTCAGCGCGTGGTGGAGAAAAAGCTGCCCGGCGCGCCGCACGAGGTGTTGCTGGTGCTCGACGCGACCATCGGCCAGAATGCCGTGCAGCAGGCACGCATGTTCAGCGAGCACGTCCGCGTCTCGGGCATCATCCTCGCCAAGCTCGACGGCAGCGCCAAGGGCGGCATCGTCGTCGGCATCCGCGACCAACTGAACGTGCCCGTGAAATTCGTCGGCCTCGGCGAAACGATGGACGACATCGAGCCTTTCGACCCCCAAACCTTTGTCGAAGCTCTTTTCGCGGAGTGAACCCATTCCGAGGCCGAAGCGCCAGCGAGGCGAGCGCCGAACATTGAATGTACGCACGCCCGAAAACTCGCGATGGGAAGAATGCCGGACTACAGATACAATTGTTGATGGAGGAACCGCATGAGCTTCACTGGAAGAGTCCACAACGGGACGGTCGTCTTCGATCAACCTTTGTCTCTTAATGATGGTACGCTCGTAAGAGTTGAGCCACTCGCTGAATCCACGGCATCGAACACCGGCAATCCGGAGGCCCTGCGACCCTGCGATGCACGTTGGGCGGGTGATCCAACAGAACTCGATGCACTCCTGGCCGAAGTTCAACAGCTTCGCGAATCCGACCTCAGCCCCATCGACGAATCGTGACCGATTACCTACTGGATACAAACCATGCCGGCATGATTCTGCGTGGGGATGACGCGCTGATTGATCGGCTGTCAGGCCTCACGGGGTCCCGAACCGGATTGTGCCGGCCCTCGATTGGCGAGCTCTGGTTCATGGCATTCAACAGTACTCAGATTGAAGAGAACTGCGAACGCATCGATGCGCTTTGTCGAGGTTTTCATATCTGGGAATTTGACGAAGCAGCCGCAATCGAATTCGGCCGTATCCGTGTAGAGCTTCGTCGCGCGGGCCGACCGATCCCCATGATCGACGTACAGATCGCATCGATCGCTCGATCTCGACATCTCACTCTGCTAAGTTCGGACGGTCATTTCAACGTCGTCGCAAATCTTCGTGTGGAGAACTGGATAAGTCGTATCTAATCGGGTAGTAAATCTCGTCGCGGTGCGGCGTTTATTTCGAGGCATATCGCGGCGATATCGCCACGTACGGCTTGCCGCGCAGTTTCTTGATCAGAATCAACTCCCCCATGTCATTCCCCTCAATCACGTGCCCCACCCACTGCAAGAAGTATCCGCCGAAAAACAGCACTGCCGGCCGCCACCACAGGCCCCATTCCCCACGGGCAAGCTGCACAATCGCCAGCACCACCGCAACCAGCGTCATCGGGATGCCAACCATGTGCAACCAGAATGACACCGGGTTGCGGTGCCGCGCCAGCCAGCCCGCCAGCCATCCGGGCAATTTCCGCCGCGCCATCGATTCGCTCATTCGCAAACGCTCCGGCTATCTCGCTCGAACGAAATGCTCCGTCGGAAATCCCAGCCGCCGCGCGTGCGGCGAAATCGCCTTCACAAATCGCCACCCGTCGCTGTAATACCCCGCCGTCGGCGCGATCGACTCGTCAAATTGCTTCCAGTAGGAATTCAGCCGCTCCATGAACAGCTCGCGGGCGTACTTGCTCATCATGCTCGCCAGCGCCACCGGCATGTGCTTGCTGTCGCCCTCCTGGCTGAACCGGATCCGCCACGTCGTGCCGCCGCCCGCAAGCTCATACTCGCCCTCGTCGCCGGCCTGCTCCAGAACCCGCAGTGCCCGATCGGGAAACGCCTCGCTCAGCACCTCCGAGTAATAATCCCGCCCGCCCTGCTTATCGACGAAAAACACAAGGTCGCAGCCGGGATTCGCGGCAATGACCCTCCGCATCAGCCGCAACACGACGCCGAACAGCATCGCCGCCTTGTTCTGCGTCGCATCGACCGCCCGGTTGAAATGCCCCTCCGGAAGAATCTCCGATTCCATGCTTACGACCCGCACGTCCCGCGCCGCCAGATTGCGCGACAGCACGGCGCTCGCGATACGAATCGACCCCGCATCGGCCGCGCGCGGCAGCGCCAGGTCATCCGTCCGGTACCAGGCATATTCGGCCACCGCCGACCCCGACTCCGGACCGACAAACGAAACATATTCGCCGACCGTCGCGGGAAGCCCGCGCCATGCCGTTGCAACCGCCAGCACCGAGCGCTCCAGCGCGCCTAAACCTTCCTTGCGATTGTAGATTTTCTTGCTGTCCTGGATGACGATGCGGCGGGCGCGATCCCCTGCCCGGGCAACGACACTTTTCGACAGCGCCTTCCAAAGGCAGCGGCCCGCCAGCTCTTGCGGAACCTCGAAGGCCACGGCGCTGACCACCAGCGGACCGATGACCGGCCCATAGCCCGCTTCGTCGATGCCCACGACGACCACCCTGTCGCTCGCTTCGGTCATGCGAGGCATGATGCCCGAGATGGTTCCAATGATCCAGTCGGCTGAACAGCATCCTGAGACAAGCGGCCCTACTGCCGATGGGGTTTGGGAACGCTAGACTATAGGGAACGCCCGATTCGGGTTCGTTCGGACGAGCTTCTCAGCGAGTCGCCTTCATGACGCCATGCAAATGTCCAGAATGGGTGCCCCTGTTCCCATTGCCCAACGCGGTGCTTCTTCCCGGCGTCGTGCTTCCCCTGCACGTCTTCGAGCCGCGCTATCGCATCATGACGGCGGAAGCCCTGGCCACGCATCGCATGATCGCCATCGCCCTGCTCAAGCCCGGTTTCGAGGAGAAATATCACACCCTGGCCGCGGAGGTCCACCCCATGGCCTGCGTCGGCAAAATCATGCGCGAGGAGCGCCTGCCCGACGGCCGATTCAATTTTCTACTCCAGGGCCGCAGCCGGGCGCGCATCCTGGGGGAGGACACCGCGCTCGAATATCGGCGGGTGAAGCTACAGTTGATCCGCCCGTCGCCCGCCCAACCCGATGCCGAATGCGCGCTGCGACGGCGGCTGCGCGCCCTGCTTTGCAGCGAGCCGATCAAGTCGATGGCGCGTGAAGAGAACTGGCCCGGACTGCTGGCCTGCGAGAACTACACGCTTTCCGACGTGGTTGACATCATCGCGGCATCGCTCCTGCCGCGATCGGCGGACCGACAGTGCTTTCTGACCGAAACGTGCGTCGCGACCCGAACGCATTGCATCTGCGACGTTTTGGAATCAATTGCCGCCCGAGGGCTTTCCAGACGGGAGAATTGTCGAAAACCCGGCTGGCCGCCGCTGGTTCACGACAATTAGCGCGCGACCCCGATCTGGACCGATGTATCAGCTGCCCGCCTTTTTTCGCTGCTCCGCCGTCAACAATCGATCCAACCGAACTTTCAATTCCGCATGAAGTTCTTCGATCGGCGCCTTCAGCTCCTTCTGTTTGGCCTCACGCTCTTTCACATCGGTGATTTGCTCGGCCGCCGCGATCTGCGGCGCGTTCGCCACCTCGATCTGTGCGGCGCGCGAACGGACGTCCTTCAGAATCGCCTGGACCGCGGACTGCTGCACCGGAGAAAAGTCATGTTTCGCGGCAAACTCCCGCGCTTCCTTTTCCCAGGCGTGTTCCTCAGCGACCCGCACTTCGGGGGCGTCGATCCCCAGCCGCTGCCGCGTCTCTGTCACCCGGTTCTGGAGCTCTCCGCGAACCTCGTCCGACATTCCCCCGCGCTCGGCGCGCCGGGCCGCCCGATCCAGGGCTTCACGAGCCTTCTCGCGCTTCCCTTCCGCCAGCGCCTTTTCGCTCTCGGAGATGGCCTCCTGCACCACTTCTCGAGCCTCCGCTTCCCGCCGCTCCCGGCGCCCCTGCCAACGGGTCCGGCGACTCTCAAACGCCTCACGCCCCTTCGCC
>DATMEE010000070.1:0-3221 GCA_035557035.1 Phycisphaerae bacterium | reverse complement strand
AAAATCGCGCTGAAGCTGCGAGGCAAGCTGCAGCTCTCGATTGGTCGCTTCAAAGCGGCGGGCGAGGTTTTTTCCGAGCCGCTGCATCGCACTGTATTGCAGATCGAGCTGCAGGATGAGCGGGCGAATGTGCGCGAGGGCGGTCACCGAACCGCGCAGCATGTCGAACGAGCTGTCAGGATTGAGGCACACGCTGCCCGCGTCAAAGCCGGCGAACCGCCACGGCCGGTGGGTCAGGACGACCACGCCGATCTGGCGCTTGCGCAGCAGTTCAAGCTGGCGATGCGCGCTCTGCAGGCCGTCGTCCTCTCCGCCCGACGGCTTGCCGACGACGTCGCAAAGCACGATGGCGTCGAAGCGATTGAGCACGCCAAAGTCGTGTAGATTGTCGAGAGCGATCCGTTCGCAGGCGCACCAGTCGGCCGCGAAGAGCCGTCGCACCAGCGGACCGGGCTGGGAACGCGGATCGATCAGCCCGACACGATGCCGTCGCGGCGGCATGGGGCTGCAGGCCGCGGGAGCGGGCGAGCCGGTTGTTGATGAAGAAGGGCTCATCGAGGTCCCATATCCGAAGCTCGGTCCGGCGGGTCGGTCAAAGACGAGAACCGCCCCCCTCTTTTCGGGCAGTGTCGAGGGCGGGTTCAGATGATTCCGTGTTTCCGTTTGGCCCCCCGAACCTAAACCATCCTGAAAAAGGCTGAACGCACCGGCGATTTTCGCGGCTCCCGCTCGGTCGATCGGTTCCGGCGAAATGTTTATTAGGATTGCTCATTGTTCCGAGGATTCGGGACTCGCAAGCGGATCCGGATTTGAAATTTGAAATCTGAGATTTGGGGTTTGGGACGAAAGCGAACTCATTCCGTGATGGATGCCGGGAGGCTGACGCGGTCGCCGGGGGTGATGCCCCACTTTTCAAATTGGCCGGCGCGGACTTCGAGGGCGTACTTGGCCGGCTCGATCGAGGGGTAGCCGATTTCGTTGAGCGCTTCCATCGTGTAGGTCATCACGATTTGGCCGTCGGAGCGGATATATGCGATGTCTAGGGGAATGATGGTGTTGCGCATCCAGAAGCTGCGCAGGTCGTCGTACTCGAAGACGAAGATCATGCCCCGGTCTTCGGGCAGCTCGGCTTCAGTCGTGTTCATCAGGCCGAGCTGGACGAGGCGGCCGTTCTCGGCGGTGTCGCGGGCAACGTAGGCGGTGTAGGTCGTGCGGCCTTCGATCTGGATGGACACGGTTTCCATTTTGGAGAGGTCGTTTTTGTCGGTGGAGTTGCGCGGGACCTCGGCGCAGGATGTCAGATTGAGAAATGGAAATGCGGTCATGGCGATGACTCGAGCAATAAAACAGCCCATGCACTTTCGTGCAGGGTGCTGTGGGGGAATGAGCGTCACGGCTGGGAGCCTCCCGTTAACGGGCGAGGTGTCAGGTCGATTTCAGGCTCCTCCGCGGCGCGCTCGAAGCTCTCGTGAAAGCCCTTGGGGGTTTCGACTTTGAAGCGTGAGCCGGCCGGCGCGCCGCCGAGGTTGATGTCGTTGAAATCGACCTCGATGCGACTTTTGTCGTTTATGTTTTCGGTGACGACGCGGATGGGAATGTCGCGCTGGGGGTCGACGAAGATTTCGACACGGCTGTATTTGTCTGCCAGGCTCGAATGCGGTCGCGGGGCACAGTGAAGGTGTTTTGTGCCGGGCGGATCGCCCTTCTCGGGCTTCGCCAGCGACACTTCGAAGTGGCGGAGAATCTCGACGCGCTTCTGGCCAAAGGGCAGCGGAAAGGGACCCTTGCCGAGTTCGAACGGGTCGATCTTTTCGCCGCTGCTCATCTGGCGGCGAGTGACGTTTTTGCCTGCATCGCTGCGCTCGACGTACCACTCGCCGTCGAAGGCGTAGAACTCCTGGTTGGAGCTGACGACGCCATCGGCGACGACCTTCGTGAAATGGACGAGGAATTTGGCGCTCGGCTCGCCGCGAGCGAAGTGCAGCTCGCCGATTTTCTTCTGCTCCGATTCAACCGGAATCGTGCTGATGTGCCTGTAAATCAACTTGGCGGAGAGGCCCTTGATGTCCTTTCCGCGCGTTTCGAGACCGTCGAGCAGGTTGTCGATCTCCGGATCGCCGGAGCTGGTCGGGGTGGGTGCCGCGTCAGAAGGCTTTTGTGTTGACGCGGGTTGAGAAGCGGGCGGCTGGCCGGGTTGTGCAAGCAAAGCGCTGATGGACGCGAGAAAGATGACCGGAGCGCTGCAGGCGAAGATTGAAAGGTGTCGCCGCATGATTGTTGGAGGCCGCGTGCCCAGCAAATTCATGAGATTGGTTGCCATTGATGATCCTATGCGCTTGGAACGAGGGTCGCAACCTTGCTGCCGTATTTGCCACGCTCGCCGGCGCAACTTATGCTCAAGCGGCGATGTTTCGGCAGTATACACGAGAAACGCCGGGGCGGCCGCTCTGGGCGCTGGCGGCGATGGTTCTCGCATTCGCGGGGACGATCGGCTTGGCGCAATGGACGGTCGGCGTTCGCAGGCTCGCGCCGCGGCAAGCGCTGCCGGACTGGCCAATCGTGTTCACGCTGCCCGACACGTTTCATTGGATTCGGGCCGAGGGGGCGTTGATAAAGGGGGACCGGCGGTCGAAGCTTCACGCGGTTTATTTAGGCCGGCATCCGGACCACGGGGACTGCATTTTAGCGGTGCATTGCGATCCGGAGGGCGGCGCGGCGGATGCATCGGAATTATTGGGTCGGGGCTTGCGCGCGATTGTCGGCCTCGAAGAGGTCATCCAAATCGGCCCGCTGCACGGTTCATTGATAACTCTGACCGACGATGGCGAACGGGAACTTCAGGCGGAGGCGGTGAGTCCCGAAGGATTGAGAATTTCGCTCGTCTTGATGGGGGAAGCGTCGCTCAACACGATGAAATCGACGATGAAGCGCGTCTGTGAGTCGGTTGAAATCGTTGATCCGTGACCAAGCCCCGCCATTCCGGCGGAGTCGTTTTCCTCGAGGCACACCATGTTTGTAATGGTTCTTTCATGTCTGTCTCTTGGGCTCGGTCAATCAACGCAGCCGGCGCGCGTCGCTTCGGTTGAGCTGGCCGAACCGTATTTTGACGGCAGCTATGGCTTTTCGATTCGTGCCCCGGCGGGATGGGAAGTCATTCGACGGCGCGAGCCGATGGCGCTGGCGACGGTTTTATTGCGAATGGTCGAGTCGACATCGGCGCT
>DATMEE010000069.1:0-11527 GCA_035557035.1 Phycisphaerae bacterium | reverse complement strand
GCTTTCGGATTTATCTCCCGTTTCTCGTCATCGACATGGTAATCGCGTCGATTCTCATCAGCATGGGCATGATGATGCTACCGCCTGTGCTGATTTCGCTGCCGTTCAAGCTGATGTTGTTCGTTTTGGCGGACGGCTGGGGATTGGTGGTGGGGTCGCTGTTGAATAGTTTTCAGTGATTGGATTAAGCCACAATGGATTCCGGCGCCGCCGTCGATCTTTCCCGCGAAGCGCTGCTGATGGCGCTGATCGTCGCCGGCCCGATCATGGGCATCGGCCTGGTGATCGGCCTGATCATCAGCATTGTACAGGCCGTGACGCAGTTGCAGGAGCAGACGCTGACGTTCGTGCCGAAAATCGTCGCGATGGGGGCGGCGACGGCGCTACTGCTGCCGTGGCTGACCTGGCGGCTGGTCGAGTACACGCAGGCGCTGTGGGGGGAAATGTGAATCGCCGAAACGCCGAAACAAAACGCCGAAACGCCCCGCCACGGCGGGCAGACTGCACACCGAAACGCCGAAACGGAAATTGTCCTCACGCGATTTTACGGTGGCACGGATTTCGAACCCCGGCAGGGGTGACAGCATGTAGCCACGGGTGGAGCGAAGCGGAACCCGTGGTTTACGATCCCACAGCGAAGTCCGCTCAGAAGGAGCGGCGGAGCCTTGAAATGCGACGTCCCTCGCCAGCGCAAGACTCCGCCGCCCCGTTCGGGCGGACTCGTAGGGCGCGGCGTTGGATCCACGCGTTGCGCTCCGCTTCACCCGTGACTACAGCCCGTCGCTCCTTCGGAGCGAATGCGTCGGGCATCTTGCCTTCTCACGATTCGCGACGAACGCGAGAAGGAAATCGCCAGATCGCCCAATCACTAAATTCGATGACCAGAAACTAGAAGCCAGAAACTAGCAACCACCAGAATGCCCGTCGAACTTCTCTCATTCCAGATGCTGCTGCCGGCCTTCGTCCTGGTCCTCGCGCGCGTTTCCGGATTGGTCATCGCCGTGCCGATTCTCTCCAGCCTGCAGATTCCCCGTGACATCAAGGTCTGGCTCGTCGTGACGCTCTCGCTCATGGTCTTTCCCCTCGCGGCAGTTCATTTGCCCACGTCGTTGACACTGGGACAGGCAGCGGCGGGGGCGGTCAGCGAACTCATCATCGGGGAAATATTGGGCCTCGGCACGGGCCTCATCTTCTTCGCCGCGGAATTTGCCGGAAAATTCGTCAGCCACCAGGCGGGCCTTTCGCTTGGCACTGTCTTTAATCCATTTTTCGATGAGGAATCCACCGTCATCGACCAGCTCTGGTTTTTCACGGCCGCGATCATCTTCATGGCGTGCCGTGGCCACATCGCGCTGGTGACGGTGCTGCTTGATAGCATCCGCAATGTTCCGCCGCTGATGGCGAATTTTGACGGGACGACGGGCGATTTCGCGATCGCAATCATGCACACGACTTTCTCACTGGGTATCCAGCTCGCGGCGCCGACGATCCTCGCGCTGTTGGTTGCCTCGCTCGTCATGGGCTTTCTGACGCGAACCATGCCTCAAATCAACATTCTGTCGGTCGGCTTCTCGCTGAAAGTCGCGATCGCGTTGCTGATACTCGCCCTGAGCATCCCGGCGTCCGAGGAACTGCTTGGCAACGCAATCTGGAACGGCCTTGACCACGTCGGCGTACTGTTCGAGCAAATGGGGGACGCCCTAAAAAATGGCTGACCATGCCGGCGAAAGAACCGAGGCCCCAACGCCGCGCCGCCGGCAGGAAGCGCGCGAGAAGGGCCAGGTCGCGCGCAGCGGAGACCTCAGCTCCGCCGTGCTGCTCCTCGGCGGCATGATCGCCCTGCGCATGTTCGGCATGAACACAATGGCCGCGCTGATGCAGGCGATGCGCGAGAATCTCAGCGTTTCCGATCCGGCCGTGGGGAGGAATCTCGACGTCTCGCAGCTCGTCATCACGACCGGCATGATCGTGCTGACGGCGGCGGGGCCTTTTCTGCTGGCGGTGGTACTGATCGCCTTGGTGTCCAACCTGGTCCAGGTCGGCGCCATCTTCTCGACGCAGCCGCTTGCGCCGCAGCTTGAACGGCTCAATCCGTTGAACGGCGTCGGCCGACTTTTCAACACGCGTACGATCGTTCAACTGGCGATGAATCTGCTCAAGCTGATGATCGTTTGCCTGGTGGCGTACGTCACGATCCACCGGCGGCTCGGCGATCTCATGCTGGCCATGGCGCTCGAAGGGTGGTCGCAGGTAGGGCTGTTATCGAGCGTGTTGTACGAGCTGGGGCTGAAGCTGGCGCTGGTGCTGCTGGTCCTGGCGCTGTTCGATTTCGCCTGGCAGAAGCTGAAACTGGAGCGCGACCTCCGCATGACGCGTCAGGAAGTGAAGGAAGAGATGCGCCGCATGGATGGCGACCCCATCATCAAACAGCGCCGGCGAAAAATGCAGCTCGCCGCGGCCATGCAGCGCATCCGCAAGATGGTGCCGACGGCCGACGTGGTGGTGACGAACCCGACGGAGCTGGCGATCGCGATCAAGTACGACTCGGAGAAGATGACGGCGCCGCGGGTGGTGGCGAAGGGGGCCGATTACCTGGCGAAGAAAATCCGCGAGCTGGCCGCACTGCACGGCATTCCGATCGTCGAGCGCAAGCCGCTGGCACAGGCGTTGTATAAAAACGTTGAAGTGGGACAGGAAGTCCCTGAGCAGTTTTACAAGGCGATTGCCGAGATTCTGGCGTATGTGTACCAGCTCTCGGGGAAGAAAATGAAGGAACGCGCGGCGTGAGAGAATTCGACGGGTGCCATTCCGACGGCCTTTCGTCGGCATGAAGGTGCGACGACAGATTGCAACTGGAATATGCTCCGGCGTATGCTCCCGGCCCCTTTTGGGGCGGGGCTAAGCGGGTCATGCGAAGTTTGAATTGATTATGGCGGCAGCGGCATCACCATTCCTTCGAGCGACGAACCTCATTCATGAGCATCGCGGCCTTGCGCTGCCGCTGCTCGCGATGTCGCTCATCTTTGTCATCCTCGTGCCGCTGCCGACGCCGCTGCTCGACATGCTGCTCGTCGCCAACATCACGCTCAGCGCCGTCGTGCTGATGACCGTCATGTACATGAACGGTCCGCTCGATTTCTCGTCGTTTCCATCGCTGTTGCTGTCGCTCACGCTCTTTCGCCTCGTTCTCAATACTGCCACGACGCGACTGATTCTTACCAACGCCGACGGCACCGCCGGCGCCGCGGGGCACGTCATCGAAGAATTCGCCGCCTTCGTTGCCGCCGGTTCACTGGCCGTCGGCATCATCATCTTCATCATCATCACCGTCATTCAGTTCGTGGTGATCACGAAGGGCGCCACGCGCATCGCCGAAGTCGCCGCACGCTTCACCCTTGACGCCATGCCCGGCAAGCAGATGGCCATCGACGCCGATCTGTCCGCCGGCCTCATCGAAGAAGGCGAGGCCCGCCGCCGCCGAGAGAACATCACTCGAGAAGCCGACTTCTACGGCGCCATGGACGGCGCCAGCAAGTTCGTCCGCGGCGACGCCATCGCCGGCGTCGTTATCACGCTGGTCAACATCTTCGGCGGCATTTATGTCGGCATGGTCGAAAAGGACATGCCGCTGCTGGAGTGCCTCAGCGTCTTCACCAAACTCACTATCGGCGACGGCCTTGTCACCCAAATCCCCGCGTTTCTCGTCTCCATCGCGGCCGGCATTCTCGTGACTCGCAGCACCTCGAAATCCAACATGGGCGAGGAGCTTCTCGGCCAACTTTCGTCCCGACCCATCGCTCTCATCATTTCCGCGGTTTTTCTGATTTTCCTGACGGCCACGCCCCTGCCCAAAACGCCGCTTTTCCTCATCGGCATCGGCGTTGGCGGAATCGGATATCTCCTGAATGGCCGAACCAAGAAGCACGTGCGGGCCGCCGAAGTGGCCGCCTCGGCGCGGCCCAAGGAGCCGGAAAAGATCGAGGCGCTCCTCAGTGTTGACGCGCTGGAATTGGAAGTGGGCTACGGTCTGATCCGCATGGTGGATAAGAAGCAGGGGGGCGACCTGCTTGATCGCATTCAGAACATCCGCAAGCAGATTGCCGGCGACCTCGGCATCATTGTCCCGCCCATTCGCATTCGCGACAACGTGAGCCTTGAGCCGAACCAGTACGCCATCAAGCTCCGCGGCGCGCACATCGCCAAGGGCGACCTCATGCCCGGCCACTTGCTCGCGATCAACTCGGGCGCGGTCTCAGAGCCGGTTCACGGCATCGAGACCAAGGAGCCGGCGTTTGGATTGGCGGCGCTCTGGATTCCCGAGAACGATCGCTCCACGGCGGAACATCGCAACTACACCGTGGTCGAGCCGACCAGCGTACTGGCGACGCATCTCACCGAATTGATCCGCACCTATGCCGCCGAACTGCTGACCCGCGAGGATGCCGGTCGGCTGATCGCGAGCCTGAAGGAGCGCAGCCCGAAGATCGTGGAGGAAATCATCCCCGAAGTGATGAAAATGGGCGAGGTGCAGAACGTGCTCTCGCTGTTGCTCCGCGAGCGGGTGCCGATTCGCGACCTCGAAACGATACTTGAAACGCTGGGCGACTGGGCCGGCCGCACAAAGGACCCCGAAGTGCTGACCGAGTACGTCCGCAACGCCCTGGCCCGCACGCTTTGCGAGCAGCACGTCGACGCGTCGCGGACGATTCACGGCATCACGCTCGATCCGGCCGTCGAAGACCTGATCAATGCCCACGTCGAGCGGACCGAGCGCGGATCGTACCTTACGCTGCCGCCGGTCGTGGCAAACAAGATCATCGCGGCCGTGCGGCGCGAGCTTGAAACCGCGTCGGCAAAATCAGGCGGCCGACAACCGGTCGTCTTCGCGTCGCCGCAAATCCGACAATGGATGAGGAGGATCATCGAGTCGGCGCTGCCAAGCGTAGCGGTGCTGGGCTACAACGAAGTCGTCAGGGGAGTGAACATCCGGACCCATGGAATGGTGACAGTCAACGATGAGACTGAAAACATATCAGGCACGGTCGATCGCTGACGCCCTGGCGAAGGTCAAGAAGGATCTGGGGCGCAACGCGGTCATATTGCACACCCGCACCCTCACACGCGGGGGGGTGCTGGGCCTCGGCGCGCGGTCCATCGTCGAAATAACAGCGACGAACGACGAACGGGTGATGACCCTGCGAAAAGCGGTGAATGATGGAACGGAGGAGCTGCCGTCGCCCAAGCCTTCGCCGCGCCTCAACAGAGCCGCGACCGTAAGGGAGCGGTCACCGCTCGCTGCTGAAAACGAGTTTGACGGCGGCGGAATTCTGCCCGCCGCGCCGAAGAAAACCGCGACCGCCCTGCCCCGCACCGAGCTGCGCGGGTTGGGAAAAATCGTAAGCGACGCCGCATCGAATCCAGCGGACGCCCGCACGCAGGATTCCGCACTCCACGAGGAACTGACGGAAATTCGAGGTCTGGTCCACGATCTCGTCCGCCGCGCCCGCCGCGATGATATGCTCGGCGGCTTGGACGAGCTGTCCGTCCATTACACCCATCTTCTCGCGCAGGACGTCGCCCCGGAACTTGCCGCCGAAGTCGTCCGCCGCGCGGGTAAACGGTTGATTGATTCAACCGCATCTGCTGGATCCCCGCGTCTGCGACTTGCGAATGACGACGCGACGACGCTCGAGGCGATCGCGTCCGAGATTCGCAAAGTCATCGCCGAAATGCTCGCGCCCGCCGCGCCGCTTCGCCTCCGCGAGGACGGCAAACCCACCGTCGTCGCGCTGGTTGGTCCCACCGGCGTCGGAAAGACGACCACCATCGCGAAGCTCGCCGCCAATATGAAGCTGCGCGAGAACAAGCGCGTCGGCCTCATCACCATCGATTCCTATCGCATCGCGGCCGTCGAGCAACTCAAGACCTACGCGCAGATTTTGCGCATCCCGATCGCCACCGTGCTCAAGCCCGGTGAAATCCGTGCCGCCATCGACAGCATGGCCGACGTCGATCTCATCCTCATCGATACAGCCGGCCGCAGCCAGAAGGACGACGCGCGCGTGGCCGAGCTGGGCGAGTTTCTCCGCGCCGCGAACCTCGATCAGGTCCACCTCGTACTTTCGACGACGAGCAAGGAGAAAACGATCCGCGAAGCGATAGACCGCTTCGGCCCGCTCGGCGCGAAGCACCTCATCTTCACCAAGCTCGACGAGACGGAAGGCCACGGCGTGATTTTCAACGTATTGCAGGACGCCAGTCTTCGCTTGTCCTACCTGACCGCCGGGCAGGCCGTGCCCGACGACATCGAGATCGGAAGTGCCAGTCGCGTGGCTCGACTGCTGATGGATGAGACCGTGATGGTAGCTACTGACGACCGCGCCGAGAAAACAACGAAGACTGAGACGAGCACCACAAGACAAACTCACTCTTCGCCCCAAAGGGGCGACGGGCTGTAGCCACGGGTGGAGCGAAGCGGAACCCGTGGATGACGTTATCCTTTGCGTCCGCTCCGAAGGAGCGGCGGAGTCGAAGAGGGAACACGAAGTCACAATACAAGTATTCATCAGCATCGAATTCTGATTATGAGCGCAATTCCCAAGGATCAGGCGACCGACCTGCGGCTGCTCATGGCGGCACGCGAAACCGAGTCGATGGCCCCGCGCGCGGCGTTTCATCGCCGCACGGCCCGAGTCATCGCCGTCGCCAGCGGCAAGGGGGGCGTTGGGAAATCCAGCATTGCCGTGAATCTGGCGCTGCGGCTTTCCATGAACGGCCATCGGGTCGTTCTGGTCGACGCCGATCTCGGGACCGCGAACGCCGATCTACTCCTGAATGTCCATGCCGCCCACGATCTCTCCGCGCTCCTGCGCGGCCCCCTGCGCGCCGACCAGATTCTCACGCCCATCAACGAGCGGTTACATCTGCTCGCAGGCGCGTCGGGTCTCTCGGCAATGGCCGATCTGGAATCGCTCGAACGGACGCACCTCATCAACGAGTTGGCCGCCCTGGAACGTACATGCGACATCATCGCGATCGACTGCGGCGCGGGAATTTCCCAAAATGTGATCGCCTTCGCCGCGGCCGCCGATGATTTGCTTCTGGTCACCACACCCGAGCCGACGGCGATCACCGACGCCTACGCGCTGGTCAAGGCCTTGCGCCGCCATGAGCGCTCGCCGGCGATCCATCTCGTGATGAATCAGGCCGACTCGGAATGCGAAGGACGCGATGCCGCGAATCGACTCATCAGCGTGGCTCGACGATTCCTGAACGTCGACGTTTCGGTTATCGGTCACGTCCCGCGCGACGAGAACGTGGGCCGCGCCGTGCGGATGCGCCGGCCCTTCGTGCAGCAGTTCCCGCGCTCGCCGGCCGCCGCCGCCATATCAATGCTGGCAAACAAGCTCGCGCAGCCTGTCGCGCAGCAGCGCGCGGAAGGCAGCTTTTTCCAGCGCCTGCTTCGTCATTTTCATTGAACCGCGCCGCTTGCTTCGCCGATGCCCAATACGGTTGAGGACCGAAAAAGGGTGTGTGAGGCGAACAGAGTGGCGCGACTTCTCGGTGCGGCCTGCGGACTTCTCGTCTTCGCGGCGATGATTCTCCGGGGGCTGATGGCAGACAACCCGGTCGACGTCATCCTGCTTCGCGCGCTCGCGGGCCTTTTCGGCTCGCTCTTCCTTGGAACCGCCGCAGGTTGGATCGCCGAGCGGATCTTGAACGATCAGATTGTGACAAACTCGCAGAACCATGACGGCGCCGCCCCGGCGACCGCGTCGACGCAGGACTCGTCTTCAAACTGAGCGGCGCGACGGCACTACATAATGCCTATAAATCACCCGACTCTTTCGCCGGCGTCGGAGAGGAGCAATCGAAATGCTGGCTGCCGAAATCGATGTCCGAAAATCCTGGAAGCAGTACAAGAAGGAACCCACGGAGGAATTGCGAAACCTCCTCATCGAGCAATACCTGCACATCGTGCGTTTCAACGCGGAGCGCATTCACACCAAGCTGCCCACCGAAGTCGAGCTCGACGACCTCATCAGCGCCGGCATGTTCGGACTTATCGACGCGATCGAGGCCTTCGACCTCGACCGCGGCGTCAAGTTCGAGACCTACTGCTCCCCGCGCATCCGCGGCGCCATTCTCGACGAGCTGCGCTCCATGGACTGGGTTCCGCGCCTCGTGCGCAACCGCTCGCAGCGCATTCAATCCGCCACCAAAGAGCTTCAGAGCGAGCTCGGCCGCCTGCCCAGTGAAAGGGAAATTGCCGGCCGGATCGGTGTGCCGGCCGAGGAGTTCAAGCGGATATCCCGCGACGGCAATGCCGTGTCGATGACCTCACTTTCGCGCAAGACCTACTCGACGGATTCGTCGCGGGAAATGTCCGAGATCGAGATCATGCGCGACGACCGCGCCTCGAACCCGGTGCAGGAAATTCAGAAATCCGACCTGAAGAAGCTGATCCAGCAGGGTCTGACCTCCACCGAGCGGCTCATTCTCGTGCTCTATTACTACGAAGAGATGACCATGAAGGAAATCGGCGTGACGCTTGATCTCTCCGAAAGCCGCGTCAGCCAGATGCACTCGGCCATCGTCGAGCGCCTACGCTTTCAACTCAAGCAGCGCGACAAGGAATTCCGCGTGTAAACAGAGCCGCGCCCGTAAGGAAGCGGTCAGTGTTCGAAGTCGAGACGAGCTGTAGGTGGTAGCGGAACACAGAACCGTGTCCGCCAATGTGGCTTGTCGTTCGGAATCTCGCGATGTCCGCAATTCCCCCCAACGCCATCGGCTCGGTCCTGCAATCGGGCCCCGCCCAGCAGGTCCAGTCGAAGGACCGCGACAGCGAAAACAACCTCCGCGCCGACGCTTCCCGCAAGCTCTCCGGCAATGGCACAGCCGACATCATCGAAATCGAATCCACCGACACCGCCGACACGCAGGTCCACCCCGACACCGGCGGCACCGGCGGCCAGGGCCGCTACGATCCGGCGCCCGATGAACAGAACGATGAGCCCGAAGCGGAACAGCCAGTCGAGTGCCTTCACCGCGACGCCGCCGGCCGCGAGCACCTCGACCTCTCCGCCTGATGCCGAAATGAGGAGCGTCCGGCCCCCTGCCGACGAGTTGCGGCGGCGTTTCGCGGCCGCCGCCACGGCGCAAAGACGATCTCATGGCGTTCGCCGTCTCGGGCGAACCGAGAATCGCGAGCGGAACTACGACAGCAACAGCCGCCGAAGGGACTCGAACCCTTGACCTGCGGTTTACAAAACCGCTGCTCTACCAACTGAGCTACGGCGGCGGACTGACTCAAACAATATCTTACATCAGCTTCGGTTGGACGGCGAATCAAGTTGTTTGGTCGTCGCATCGGTCGTCCACCATCACAAGTTGCTTAATCATAATGGGTTCCGGAAAGATGAGCCGCGGTCCAGGGAACCGCGCGCCCGCGTTCTGGCGTTGGTGCATTTTTTTCGTTCAGCGCTCCGGCCAGCCTGCCGGGGATACGAGTTTCGACCTTATGCGAACGTCGTGGGACGCGAATTAGCGCACGCAGTGGGCAAGAAAGCACTGAGGTTAAGACATAGATGTTGGAATGCTCTTAATGCTTCTTGGCCATCTAACGGCACTAAGCGAAGGATTGATTTTCCCGTGTTTAGATCGCATTTCAAATTCCTCATGCGGACTTCATCGAACGTTTCTTTGTACCTGGCCAGCCTTCTGCAGTGCCGATTAGGTACATACCATTGGCAGGCACGCGCATCACGGCTTGCGGAAGTGCTGTATGGAGTGTTCAAGCGGCCTGCGTTGTCAGCAATGGGCCGGCAGCAAGTCCGATTTCCTCGATCCAGACCCTGTGCGGCGGGGGGTCTCCTGCTGGTTGTCTCGCTGACTGCCGGCTGCCCGGAATTGCTCGATTTCCTTGGGCTTCGTCACGCTTCGGATGACTCGCGCATCGCGCTCGAGCTGGTCGCCGATGGCCTGACTGCGCCGTTGGGCATGGCCATTCCGCCGGGTGATTCCAGCCGCATTTTCGTGGTCGACCAAATCGGCAAAGTTCGAATCATCGATGCCGAAGGCAATCTGCTGGACACCCCATTCCTCGATCTGACCGATCGCCTGGTGGAACTCGGTATCGACTTGGGTGGCGGCGTTGTTTTCGACGAGCGCGGGCTGCTCTCCCTCGCCTTCCATCCGGATTATTCCGACAACGGTCGATTCTTTGTCTTCTACAGCGCGCCCAAAGAGGCCGGCGATCCTGACGAATTCAACTGTCGTTCTCGCCTGTCGGAGTTCAATGTCAGCGATTCCGATCCGAATCTCGCGGATCCCGATAGCGAGCAAGTGCTGTTGGAAATCCTGAAGCCGCAATTCAACCACAACGGCGGCCAGCTTGCCTTCGGCCCCGACGGCATGTTGTACGTCAGCACCGGCGACGGCGGCGGGGCGAACGACGCGGACGAAGGCCACACGCCGGACATGGGCAATGGTCAAGACAAAACCAAGTTACTGGGCAAATTGCTGCGTCTCGATGTGGATACGCCAGGTTCATATTCGGTACCCGCCGACAATCCATTCGTCGGCGACGGCGGCGTCGCTGAAGAAATCTGGGCCTTCGGCTTTCGTAATCCGTGGCGTTTCGCATTCGATATCGGCGGCGAACACCGTTTATTCCTCGCCGACGTCGGGCAGGATCTCTTCGAGGAGATCAACATCGCCACGAAGGGCGGCAACTATGGCTGGCGCATTCGCGAAGGCGCGCACTGCTTTGATCCGACGAATCCGGCAACGTCGCCCGATGATTGTGCGGCTACCGGCGCCGGCGGGGAGGCGCTGATTGACCCGATCATCGAGCAACCGCGCGATTTGG
The DNA here is from genome assembly GCA_035557035.1 of Phycisphaerae bacterium. Classification (GTDB taxonomy): domain Bacteria; phylum Planctomycetota; class Phycisphaerae; order UBA1845; family UTPLA1; genus JADJRI01. The sequence goes on along the minus strand of DATMEE010000069.1, from coordinate 657 downwards.
GCATCGCCATCATCGGCGGCTTTGTGTATCGCGGGAACGAGATGTCGGCCCTGATGGAAAATTACGTCTTCGCCCAGTGGAGCACGGACTTTGGCGAGGCGGATGGCGCCCTCTTCGCCGCGACGGAGGATGCGGAAGGGAACTGGACGACGCGCGAATTGAGCATCGCCGGAGAATCGGACGGCCGCATCCATCGCTTCATTCTCGGCCTGGGCCAGGATGCCGACGGCGAGCTATACGTGCTATCGACGGAAAATATCGGCCCGTTTGGTGAAACCGGCAGTGTACACAAGATAGTCGCTGCGCCGTGATGACGCATCAGCGGTAATTGCCTGCCTTCTGTCAAAACTGTATCGAAGGGACCTTTCATGGCTTGTTTGCTGCGCGACCGTCGCAAGTTCGTTCCATTGCTTAGCCTTCTCACGCCTCTCATCGCGGGTTGTCCGGGCGAAGCCAACGTTCCAGGCGGCCCCGTCGGCCGTCAGATTTCCTTCGCCGACGAAATCCAGCCGATCTTTAACGCTCACTGCATCTCGTGTCACAGCCACGGCAGCTTCGCCAGTATCGTGGGTGTCGACATGCGGCTCACGGAGGGCCAGGCCTACGGCTCGATTGTCGATCAGCCCAGTTCACAAAACTCCAGCTTCACGTTGATCG
>DATMEE010000068.1:0-9629 GCA_035557035.1 Phycisphaerae bacterium | reverse complement strand
CGAAGTCGGGGCTGCGGAATTCGTCCCATTCGGTGAGAACGAGGAGGGCGTCGCAGCCGGCGAGAGCGGCGTAAGCGTCGGGGGATTTGGTGATTTGGCGATCTGGCGATTTGGCGATTGAGGGTGAGGCGGGATTTTCATCACCCGCGTAATAAAGCTTTTCGCCGTAAACCTCGCGGAGGTTCTGGAGACCTTGCGGGTCGTAGGCGCAGACTTCGGCGCCGCTTTCAAGCAGGCCGTCGATGATCGTGAGTGCGGGCGACTCGCGAATGTCGTCGGTGCGTGCCTTGAAAGTGACACCCCAGACGGCGAAGCGGCGGCCGGCGAGCGAGCCGCCGAACTCGTCGCGGACGCGGTGCAACATGGCGTGCTTCTGGCGCTCGTTGGTTTCGTGGATGGACTGGAGCAGCATCGGCTCGCAGCCGACCTTCTCGGCGACGCTGGCCAGGGCCTGCACGTCCTTGGGAAAGCAGCTTCCGCCGTAGCCGACGCCGGGGTGGAGAAAGTGCCGGCCGATGCGGCGGTCGGTGGCCATGCCCAGCTTCATCTCGTCGATGTCGACGTTGGCCCGCTCGCAGATGTTGGCCATCTCGTTGATGAAGCTGATGCGCATGGCGAGGTAGCTGTTGGCGGCGTACTTGCACATCTCGGCGGCGCGGCGGCTGATGAGAATGATCGGCGTGCTCGAGGGCATGCACGGCAGGTAAATTTGCCTCACCAACTCGGTCGCGTCGGCATTCGACGCGCCGATCACCACGCGGTCCGGCTCGCGAAAGTCGCTGACGGCCGCGCCTTCCTTCAGGAATTCGGGGTTGCTCACGAGATCGACGGGGTGGCGCGTCAGGGCGCGCATGAGTTTTTCGATGCGGTCGCCGGTGCCGACGGGAACCGTGGACTTGATCACGATGACCTTGCCCTCGGTCATGCGCTGGGCGATGGCCCGGGCGGCGGCCTCGATGCCCGAAAGATCGGCGCTGCCGTCGTGCGAGGGCGGCGTGCCGACGCAGATGAAGATGATCTTGCCGTGGCGAACGGCCGCGTCGAGATCGGTCGTGAAGGTGAGTCGGCCGGCGGTCGCGTTTTGGACCATCAGCTCTTCAAGCCCCGGTTCATAGATGGTGCACTTTCCGGCGCGCAGGGAGCGGACCTTCGACTCGTCAATATCGAGGCAGCACACATGGTTGCCGCAATCCGCGAGGCAGGTGCCGGTGACGAGTCCGACGTATCCGGTGCCGACGATCGTGAGTCTCATAAGCGTGGGTCCTCTGGTGCGCGCGGGCGCTCCGTTGCGTTCTTCGTCGGCATTTATGGCGGATCGCTTGTGGACCGCGGCGGGAGGCCCGAGAAAATGCAAAAGCCCAGGGCAGGCCTGCCTGGGCTTTCAGAGATTGCGACGTCGCGATCCTCTGCGATTGCGTTGGATTTCGACTTAGGGGCAAGCACCGGCGTCGCCGAGCAGCTCGTTGGCAAAGGCCTGAACGTCGCTGCCTGTCACAGCCCCGCTTTCATCCATGTCGGCGCAATGGCAGTCATCGATCGGCGTATTGCCCAGGGCGCAGTTTACGAACGCGGGAATGTCAGAGGTATTGATGGTTGCGTTTCCGTCGGCGTCGGCCATGCAGGTGGCACAGAGTGAACAAGATACCGCGGCATAAGAGCCGGGATTGCCGATCGCTCCCTGCACCGACGCGTGTGAACCCTGGGCATCCGCCACCTCGGACAACTGCCAGCCGTACACGTCATTGGCACCCAGATTCTCGTGGCAGGTCCAGCCACTGCGGGTGTTCGTGCGGATCGAACCGGGGAAGAAACCCACCTCGTCGCCGTAGCTGAGGCGATCGACGAGAACTCCGTTCGCATCGTACAAATTAATCTGATCGTTCCGGGAGAGATTATTGGTGTTGCCGCCGATGATGGAAACGCCGGTGAGACTCCAGTTTGTAGCAAACGTGGCGGCGGCGGCTTCGGTGAGGATGACCGATTCGCCGGGATCCACCGTCCCGAACGCCGTGAGCAGCGTCGCGCCGGGAATGGCTCCGTCGTCATCGAAGCTCCAGTTGGTCATTTCAACCGGCGCTGTTCCGACGTTGGTGAACTCGACAAATTCACCGCTGGCGCCCTGATAGGCCCACTCGGTGATGCGCATCACTCCGCCGCCGGGTTGCGGGCATTCGACCGTTGCGCACGCGGTATTACCTCCCTGCCAGAGGCCTTCGTTCGCCTCGCAGGCGCTTTGCGTCAGGTCGTCGTCACAACTTCCATCTTGGTTGCAGCAGGCGCCGGTCGGCTCCCCTTCGCAGTCGTCAGGCACAAAGTTACCCGGGTTGCCGATCGCCCCACCGGCATCGACTGAGTCTTGCGCGTCGTCGACAGCCGACGCGACCCATCCGGAAACGTCATTCTGAGCGATCGCAAAACTGCAGGGCCACGCGCTGACGTCCTGAGCGCGGACGGTTCCGGGAAAGTCTACGTCGCCAAATCTAAGGCGGTCGACCAGCACCAGGGCGCTGTCGTAGATATTGATCTCGTCGTTGCGGCTGAGGTTGTGACCCGCGCCGCCCGCCCCGAGATCGCCTACGACGTCCTGAGCCGGCGGGAGTCCCCAATGGGCCCGAAACCCCGGCGCGTCTGAATCGGTAATGATCCCGGTTTCGCCGGGTTGCAGGGTGCCCAGTGCGCCGATGCTGAAAATGCCGGGCGTGCGGCCTGAATCGTCGAAACTCCAGCCGACCAGATTGACTGCAACCGTATCCAGGTTCGTGATCTCGATGAACTCACCGCCGGCGCCCTCATACATGTACTCGGTGATCCGAACCTCCGCGCCGCTGGGTTGAGGACAGGTGACCGACCCACAGGCGACGCCGTCGCCCATGTAGATGCCGTCGCTCTGCACGCAGTAAGCCTGGGTGATCGTCGGACCCGCCACACACGCGCCGGCGATGCAGCACGCGCCGACGGGCGGCGATGTCGCGCAGTTGTCGACGACGAACGAACCGGGATTGCCGACGTCGCCGTTGGCCGCGACGTGCGATGCCTGCGCGTCGCCCGCAAGTGAGAGTCGCCAATCGGAGATATCATTCGCTCCGATGCCGATGGCGCACGGCCAACCTGAGAAGTTCTGCGTCCGAATGGTGCCGGGCGCGAAGGTCTGATCGCCGTAGGTGAGGCGATCCGCCAAATTGCCTGCGTTGTCGTAGAGATTGACTTCGTCCTCGCGGCTGAGATTGTGATCGGAGATGCCGATGATTTTGACGCCGACGACGTCCCATTCGACGGCGAAGAAGGCGCGATCGTCCTCGGTGAGAATCACCGACTCGCCGGGAGCGACGATGCCGAAGGCCGTGAGATCGACCGAGCCGGCCTGCCGGGAGTTGTCGTCATAGCTCCAGCCGGTCATGTCCACCGCGGCGCCGGAGAGGTTGGTGAACTCAACAAACTCGCCGCCGTTGCCGCTGTACATGTATTCGGTGATGCGGACAGCAGGAGGCGTGCCGGCATTGCCGCACACGGAGCACGCGGCGAGAAAGGCGCTGAGGTCGTCGGCGGTGACGGCGGCGGCGTTTACGCCGCCCGGTCCGTCGTCCATGTCCATTTCCCGCATCATCAGAACGAGTTGAAACTCGGGGCCCTGCCGCAGGAAGCGGTCATAAACGACTTCGTCTCCCGGATTCGGCGACGGATCATAGAGGTCGGGCACGGTATCATCGAGCGTCGCGCCGACGCGCTCCTCGATGAGCCGGCGATCGATCTGATTCAGGCGGCCGTCGAAATTGAAGTCGCCGTGCAGAACGCGAAACTGGGCGAGGCTGGGATCGGTCGGGTGATCGTTGAAGGAGCCGGCGGTTAGCTTGAATCCATTGAAGTCAACGTCGGTGAATTCGAACGCGCCGCCCGACTCCGGAGTGCAGGCGGGGTTCACCACGTCATCGGGCTCGGGATCGCAGGACCCACCGTATCGGGCGGCTGACATGTTGGTCGGCGTTTTGGTCTGAATGTAGCCGCTGACGGGATCGGTCGTGTTGATGTATTTGAAGAAATTTGGGCTGCCGAAGAAAGTATCAAAAAGCTCGCCGTAGATGAACGCCTCGTCGGCGACGGATGTCGAGCTGATGCCCGAGAATTCGCCGGTGGTTCCCTGGGAGAAGTAGCCGCGCTGCGGGTTTCGCAGGTAGTAGCGGAGGCGGCTGGCGGCGTCGGGATTGAAGCCGGGTGTTTCGCTGATTTCGTGGCCGGGCGTGCGATGATATTCCTTTCCGTTTTCGTGCGACCAGGCCAGGTCATCGACGACCTGATAATGCTCGACCATGCGGGCCGGCTCGCCGGTGCCGATGAGATTGACCTCGGTGCCGAAGTCGGAATTGCCATCGGCGTTCACATCGTGGCGAACGTCCTTATGGAAGGCGTAATTTGCGTCATAGATGCTGTCGCTGAATTCGTCGAGGGTTTGTCCCGGCCTTCGGCGCACCAACACGAGCGTCGTCGATCCGTCATTTTCAATTTTTCCCGGCGCATCGGTGCCGCTGGGTGGAATAATGTGTGTGGCCGTGAATGTCGCCGTGTTCGCGGCGGGATTGATCAGATTGTTCACGACAAGCTGGCTGGGCGCGCCGGTGTCATTGTACAAAACCAGAAAGCCGTTCGCGCCGATGGTGAGGCCATCGAGGCTCCAGGCCTCGTCAATCTCGGGCACCGCGTCAAAATTCCCGTCATTGTTCACGTCGCGGCCGCCTTTTAGCACGCCGATGGCGTAGCCGTCGAGGCTCATGCCGGGACGACCGTAAAGCTCGACAAATTCCCAAAGCTCATCCTGGGTGCCGACGGGATTGGGCGCTACTTCGTTCAGCACGACCTGTGCAGTCGACTCGGCCGCGCACCACGCCGCGAGGACGCCGCTCAGGAAAAGACACCTCGTTCGATTTCGCATCCGATTCCCTCCACTTTTGAAAGTAGTTTTTGCTTCAGGGGTGAAAGACCGACGGCACCGTCTCTTGGGTCCGAAGTCTGCCGTGGTTGATCTCACGGCACTCACATGGTGTGCCTGCCGGCTGACGCTAATACCCCGCGATGACCTATTGCAGGAGATAGTGGTGTTGCGACCTTCGCCCGATGCTCAATACGCCGTCGAAAACCTCGGCATTCAGGTCCTCCTGTCCGTAGGGCGTCGTGGTCGTGAGAAGCCCGAACTCCCCGTCGCGATCCGTGTCGGTGAAGTTGGTCACGTGTCCGTCGGCGAATAGCACGTTGGCCCGAATGCGGTTGTGCTGCTTGAAGGGGTTGTAGGTCCCCATTCCGTGCGCCGGACCGAAGTCGACAAACGTCTGGGTGCCGTACGGGCCCACCGACGGGCCATCGGTCATCGTTTTGACCGATCGCTCACCGAGCACGAGGTCGTCCGGATCCGTCCTTCCATCGCCAAGCAGCGGTACGCGAGCGCTTTGGACGTTTCGCAGGCTCGACGCGCTCATGGCGCCGAACGTATTCAGCAGGCTCTTCAAGTTCGTTCCGCCGACGTCGGGGTTCCATTCGGTGCGGCCCATGAACCACGATTGCGTGTAATTCGTGTTGTATCCGCGCTCGACGAGCGACGTCGCCTCGGCCTCCGAGTAGACGTTTCCGTTGGGGCCGAGCTTCTGGTTGTAGCGTGCGGGGTTCGACGGGCAGAGCATTTTGCCCGGAAAGCCCGAATTCGAGTTCACCAGGTCCGCGACCCAGCCGACGGCATCGACGGGACCGTCGCGGTCGTTGGCGACCTCCGGATCGAACGCGCCGCTGCAAAGGTATTCATCGTTTGCGTACGCATATGCAAGAAAGCCCGTGCCGAATTGCTGTAAATGCGCGCGGCACTGGGTTTCGCGACCGCGCTCGCGCGCGGCGCTGAGGGCAGGTAGGAGAATCGCGATCAGCAGCGCGATAATCGCAATGACGACGAGAAGCTCGATGAGCGTGAACGCCCGCCGATGAAAAGACCCGGCTTGGAATGGTGCCCAGAGTTTGATCATGCGTGCCCTGCTTCCGGTTGGATGCGCTTCGCGGCGGTCGCGCGCCGCCGTGCAAACGTAGCGTTCTTGAAACCACTCCGGATCGTTTGTTCCGATCCGTCAGCGCCTCTTTCCCCGCCGGAAGCGTCGTGAGCGTCCCCGGTCTGGCAGCGGCGTTCCAAGTGCAGCCGCACGGCGACGTTGAGCGGTTCTTGTGCTCCGCCGGGTTGCCATCGCCAGTTGGTGGGGACGGTAAGGCCGAAGTGTTTCGACCGGATTTCAGGCGTGTTAAAGTTTGATGAATACCGCTTGTGAAGTGATGAACTTCTCGGTCAGTCGCTTGAATGTGAATGGCCGGGCGGTATATAGGAGCGAACAAATGTCTCACTCGCTCATTTACTGGATAGCCGTTTTGTGACGCCGATCGCCGTCCTGACGATTCTGTGTGCGGCCCTGCCCCAGGCCGCGGCCGGCGGCCCTCCTGATGCCGCGGCCTCGAGCCGGGCTTACGATGTCCTCGTGCAGCTGAACCCCCACCTGCGATCAGACGGCCCCGCTGAATTTCGGCTGAAGATGCATAGCCTGCATCGCGGACCCAACGACTTCTTTCGGGGCAGCGCGGAGCTGTACTACGACTGGTGCCGCAGGCATTGCACTGACTGGCTCTCCGACCGGCGAAGCGTCGTGCTCCTGCACGGGGACGTTCACCCCGGCAACACGGGCACGTTTCGAGCGCCGGATGAACGCGGCGACCTCTGTTACTCGCTGGTCGACCTGGACGAGACTTTTCGCGGCCCGTTTCAACTGGACCTCTTGCGCGCGATGTTGTCGCTGCGCTTCGCCGCCGCCGAGAATGATTTGAGCATCTCGGAGGGGAACTGGGATCGTCTGGGCGGACACCTCTGTCGCTCCTACGCAGGGGCGATTGACGCCGGCATTCCGGATTCGACTTTGCGCCAAAGTTTTGAAATCGTGCGCGTGCTGATGGACGAGGCCGCAAAGGAGAAGGCCGAGGATTATTTCGACCGGTTCACGCAAACGACCGAGGCGGGCCGGCGGTTTCGACGCGTCGTTCAAAAAAGGAAGTCGGCGTCGGATTTTCTCGATCCGATCGAATCCGAAACGCGAAAGAACCTCTCGACCGCTTTGTTGGACGTGTTTGGGCCGGCCGCCGACGCCGCCCATTCCCATTTTCCCACGCGCAAATCCTTGGAGACCGCGATTCTCGACATGGCCCGATGGACGCGAATCGGCAGCAGCGGCAGCCAAGGCGTGGCCAAATATCTTGTCCTTCTGCGGCTGCCCGGCGGCGATGGAAACGGCGACCTGAGGATGCTTCAGTTCAAGGAGCAACCGGTTCCGGCCGCGGCGCGGGCGGGTCTGCTGGAACCTCAGGATAATCGAGCCGCACTGGTTGCTGCCGCTCATGGGACATTGCAATGTCACCCTTCGAAATGGATCGCAGGCGTCAACGTCGACGGCCGGCAATTCCTGATCACGCCGAAGAGTCCCTGGGCCGAAGAGCCTTCACTGAAGGACCTGCGGAAGCTGCGGGACATTGAGGAAATGGCGTCACTCCTGGGAACGCTGCTTGGGAGGGGTCATGGGGCGTCTATCAAGAACGCGGATGCAAGGACAGCGGTCAAAGCGGCAGCGGGTGAATTGCCGACTTCCCTCGCACAGCGCGGCGCGGAAGCCTTTGACGATTTGAACGAGCTGTATGATGAGCTGAAACGCGATGAACGGTTCCTCAAGGCGGTTCAGGAAGCGGCAACTTTTGTTGAAACTCGCTCCGCACCCCGGCGCTCATGATTCGAACGGCCGCGGTGCCGGAGAATGAGATTCTGATTCAGGCCTGTGTGAACGATTGGAATAGATCAATATGTTGATGACGGAAAAGTTCCCGGCAACCCAGCGAGCCACCATGTCCCGAGCGCAGAAGACCATCCTCGTTGTCGAAGACGAACACGATCTGGCCGAGCTGATTTGCTTCAACCTCGAGCGCGAGGGAATCAGCGCTCGACGCGCGGCCGCCGGCGACAAGGCCGTGGCCGAGATAAGGCGCGACCCGCCCGATTTGATTCTGCTCGATCGCATGTTGCCCGGCATGTCCGGCGAGGAAGTCGCGCAGGAGATTCGACGCGACCCGGCAACAGCCGGCATTCCCATCATCATGCTCACGGCCAAGGCTGAAGAGTCGGACGAGTTGGTCGGATTTGCCCTGGGGGCGGACGATTACGTCACGAAGCCCTTTTCAATGAAGGTGCTCATGGCGCGGGTGACGGCCATGCTCCGCCGGGGCGATGCACCCGTGCCTGACGCCGAAATCTTTCGGGAAGGACCCTTCTCGCTGGACTGGACCCGCCACGAACTAACGGTCGGGGAAGCGGTCATCGCGGTGACCGCCACCGAATTTCGGCTGATGGGGGCTTTGATGGCGGCCAGTGGCAGGGTTCTGGACCGCGGAAAGCTCATCGACAAGGTGCTGGGGCAGGGCGCGGTGGTGCTCGACCGCACGATCGACGTCCACATTACGTCGCTACGCAAGAAACTTGCCGCCGCCGATCCGGCCGCCGATCATGCCGCATGGATTCAGACCGTGCGGGGGGTCGGGTATTCGTTCCGGCCGCCGACCGCGGAATAACCCGGCATTTTCGGCGCGGGCAGGCGAACTTCCCCCGCTCATGCCGCCCGCAAAGAGTGACGCATCTTGACCCGGCCCGGCCGTTTTTTCTGGAAGCTCTTTCTCGGTAATGCCGTGCTCATGGCGGTCGTCCTTGGGACGTCCGTCTGGATCATCGTGCGCGAGGTGGAAGAGGCGTATCGCGAAAACCTCACGCAACGGCTGCTCGCGCAGGCCGTCACCATTCGCCACGAAGTGCGCGACACGTTCGGCGTCGATCGCCGTCAGCAGCTTCAAAAAACGGCGCAGGAGATCGGGGCCATCGAGGAAGCGGACATCCGCGTCACCATGGTGGCAGCCAACGGCACCGTGCTGGCCGATTCGCAGGCCGCGCCGGAGACGATGGAGAATCATGCCGATCGCCCGGAAATCGCTCAGGCGATGCGCGAGGGCGTGGGACATGCCGAGCGCGGGTCGGCGACGGTCAAGCGCGACATGAAGTACGTCGCGGTGCGCGTGAGCGGGCCGGATGGGCAAACCCTCGGCACGATCCGGGTGGCCATGCCCATACCCGGCATCGCAGCGCAGACCGCGACGATGAGCCGGCTGATCTGGCAGACGGCGGCCATCGGTCTCGCGGCGGCGATCGTTCTGGCGCTGGGCCTTGCCTACGTCTGGAGCAACCCGATTCGGCGCATCACGGAGACGGCGCGAAGCCTGTCACGCGGCGATCTGTCGGCCAGAACGCGGGTCAGCGGCGGCGATGAAATTGCGCAGATGGGGGCCTCGCTGAACCAGATGCGAGATTCGATCGCGACGCAGCTTCAGACCATCGACCAGCAGCGGCGCAATCTCGAATATCTGATCCGCAGCCTGACGGAAGGGGTGATCGTCGCCGGTCCGGACGGCCGAATTCTGCTCATGAACGCGGCGGCATGCCGACTTCTTGGCACCTTTCCCGGCCAGCCGGAGGCCGCACGCCTCGCCGGGGAGAGCAGTCTGGATCTCGACGAATTTGTGGGACGTCG
>DATMEE010000067.1:0-3258 GCA_035557035.1 Phycisphaerae bacterium | reverse complement strand
GGAGGACAGCCAGGCGATTAACGTCTTTCTCGACGTGGGGTACCGCGGCACGAACGTCATCATTACCCGCGGTTCCGAAGTATCGTTTCTTAAACAGATCGACGTGGGCGGCTGGCAATTCAACGATGCGGTGGCCAAGGCACTCGCGATCTCCGCTGGGGAAGCGGGCGAACTGCGCCTTCGAATGATGCGGGAAAGCGGCGGACGTCGGGCAGACGAGGGCGCCGCCGTCCCTGACGAGGTAAAGGCGGCGGTGGCCGATGCCTTGCGCCCCTCGGTCGAGCGGTTGAGCCGCGACCTGCAGCTTTGTCTGCGATATTTCGCGGTGACCTTTCGCGGGCAACGGCCCGACACGGTGACTCTTGTGGGCGGGGAAGCGCACGAGCCGACGCTAACCCAAACCCTGACGGAGTCGGTGAACACACCCTGCACGATCGGGCACCCACTCAGAGGCATCGGACGGCTGGGCGCCATCGGTGGGCGCGATCGACGAACGATGCAGCCGGCCTGGGCGACGGCCTGCGGATTGGCCCTTCGCGGGTCGGCGTGGGTGAAAACCAGCGCTCGGCTCATGGACCGCAGTGAGCGGGGACCTGTCGTCTCCGCGGAAGCTTCGCGATGAAACGGGAGTGACGAGTCCTTGATCGACTGCAATTTCATTCCGAAGGCGTATCACGACAAGCGCGTGGTTCGCCGCGCCGTGCGCCGACGGTCGGCCTGCGCGGGAATCATGTTCCTGATGATGATCGTCTGGGTCGGGGCGCACGAGCACCAGGTCGGAGTCGCGGAGGCGATGCTGGCGGACGTGACGGCACAGAAGCAGCAGCTCGGACTAATGGTGACCGAACGTTCGCACATGGAGGAGGAGCAGGCCCGCTTGAGGGATCAGGTGGAGCTTATCGAAAAGCTGTCCAATCGCGCGGGGCTGATCGTGGTGTTGAGCGATTTGAGCCGGTGCGTCCCGGAAAGCGTCCTTATCACCGAGTGCTCGATCAAGGCGTCCGTACTGGATCCGTATCTGGCGGAAGTCGAGCTTCCGGCGACGGCTGCAAAAGGCCGGGACGCGCGTGACGTGCTAGCAGCGCCCGGTGTCCCGGTTCCGGGGGAGCGTTTGCTGGTGCGGGGAATCGCCCTGAGTTCCGGCGCGATCATTGAATTTGCGAGAAACGTGGACAAGAGCGGTTTGTTCGCGAATGAGTACACCGAGACCTCCGACGCCGTCATCTGGGGCGACCGAAGGGCGGAATATTCCTTCGAGATGACCTGCGATCTGCTGCCGCACAAGAAGAATCCATCATGAACCTGGTCAAGCTGAACATGACATTCGTCGGCATCGTGCTGGCATCGGCCGGCGCCTTCACCGGCGGCCTGGTTTTTCCAGGGCTTCATGGCCTGGAGGAGCGGCGCGAGAAAATCAGCCTTGAACTCGATCAAGCGCAAATGATTCAGTCGTCCGTCGCGAACCTCGGGCAATTATACGAGCAGGTTGTTGAGTTGAAGAACGAAGAGGATCGCCTTTGGAGCCGGATGCCGAAGCAGGCTCGTTCCGGCGAATACCTCGATGACCTTTCGAAGTGCCTGGCGGCCGCCGGCGTGGAGAAATACTCAATTCAGCCTCAACCGTCGCGCGACGTTGACCCGGCGATGCTGCCGGAGGAACTGAAGCTTGCGGCGAATATTTCAGTATTGCCCGTGACCATCAAGTTTCAGGCGGACTTCAAGACGCTTTGCACGATCCTTGCGGAATTGGAGGGACTGGAGAGGCTCATCCACGTGAACGCGCTGAACACGAGCAACGACGAGAAGCGCCCCGGCCAACTGCAGATCGAGTTGAGCCTGGTCGCTTATTATCGCAGGGCTGAATAAATGGGACTAAACGACTCAATCGCGACGTTCAAAGCGCAGATCGGCCGCGACAAGAAGAAGGCCGCCATTCTTGCCGTGCTGTTCGTCGTTCTGGTCTTTGTCGTGGGTCGCCTCTTCTTGGGCAAGTCGACCCCGCAGGAAGCGGTAGCGATTCTTCCCGTTGCCGGCGCAGGCGCGCCCACGGCGGCGGCTGCGTCGCAATCGCCGCCGCTGACTCGGCCTATGCCCCAGCAGATCGCGGCCGGGAAAACACCGTCGTCGAGCGGTGGAAAATCCGCGCCGGCAAATCCCACCGCGAGGGCGATGTCGGACGCATTGATCGATGTCCACGACCTGCCGCGCAAGCCGCAGCGCGACATTTTCACCACGCCCAACTGGAACCAGTTCCCATCAGCCTCTTCAGGCTCGGCAAAAAAGTCGGCGAAAGCGGGTAACGAGGGCGAGGAAAGCCCCGGCTTTTTCACGGCCCTTCGCCGGCAGTTCAGCGAGTTTCAGCAGGCCAAGCGCGTTGAGAGCGAGCGTCTGGCGGGCGAGCTTAAGGACCTTCAGCTCCAATCGACGCTCACCGGCAAAATTCGCTCGGCATATATTTCCGGACGTCTTGTCCATGAGGGCGACAACATAGATGGATTTACGGTCCTTCAAATTCGCGATCGAGAAGTTCGAATGGGCCGGGGCGAAATCACCGGCACACTCAAAATGAACTGAATTTCGCTGAGGTCTGCTAACTGGACACATCTGAGCCGAGTTCACAACACGTCAATCCACGCGGGCTAACCAAATCCGGACGCTGATCGAACCGATGGACACTCCATACGCAACGGAGTGTTTATGGTTCCGCATTTAATCATGGATGATTCGGCGAATCCGCGAACGCGGCAGACTGCGCCCCGGGAGGTGGCGCCGCTCCCCCGCGCCCGTCGGCTCGCTGTTGCGCTTTTGACAACTTTTGCGGTCTCCGCGCAGCCTCCGCTGATTGCCCAGTCTCCGGCCGAGCTGATTCACATGGCGAGAGAAGGTCGTCAAAGTGAAACGGCGGGAGCGCAGCCGGCGGAATCGGAGAATGCCGCCGAGCCGGCTGCTCCTGACGCCTCGAGTGAAGCCGCGCCTCAGGTCGCCGAACCCGGCGAGGGTGCGGCAAGAAAAGGCAAGGATCAAGAGCAATACATTCGCGTCGGCGTCGACAATCGCGTAACGATGCACGTGGCCGACCTGCCGCTGGCCGAGGCCGTTCGCATGATCGGCGAGCCGTTGCAGCGCAACATCATTCTCGCGAAGGACGTCAGCGGAACGGTCACGGCAACGCTTTATGACGTGACTTTCGAGGCGGCCCTCGAAGCGATGCTGCTGTCCAACGGACTGGGCTATCGCAGCGAAGGGAATTTCATCTTT
>DATMEE010000066.1:0-14399 GCA_035557035.1 Phycisphaerae bacterium | reverse complement strand
CTGATTCCCCTGGGTCACTTTATCCCTGGGCGCTCCCACCTTTGAAAGCGCCAACGGTCGTCGACGCGGTGATAGTACGCCACGACCGCGCCGATGGCGGTAAGCGTACTCATGCCCCAGATGCCGACGCCCTTGTCAATCGGCACCACAACGTCGGCAAGCGGACCGTCAGAGAACATCGTCGGCAGGCCCGGCGCGATGAGCCGCGAGGCCTTAGTGCGAAGCTGGGACATCTCCGAAGGCGAGAGCATGGCGGAAGCGTAGCGGGAAGTGACGCGACCCGGAACACCCAGGCCACGTTGGCGATGACGTCGCATCATGCGACGTTTTCATCGTCTTCGCAGTCGGTTTCTTCTTTTTGGATCGCTTACGGGAACTTCCCGTACCCGATTTCTTCTTCGCTCTACCACTTTTCTTGTCGCCGCCGCCTTCCTTCTGGCGTGCCTTCGCCGACCTCTCCTCCAACGTGTGTGACGATAATACACCTAGAAGGCGCACACGAAGCTGCCTGACATCATGGACCAATTTCCACCGCTGATTCCGGTGATTGAGGGTGGGTAATAATGCCAGCACAATTTTCTCCAAATCCAAGATTTCTTGAGGCTGGCGGACCGTGGGGTCTGCCGAACTTTGACCTGTTCTCCGTGGGTGCGCCGCTCCAAGATTGGGTTCCTCCGCACATGCGCCCGCCCGAAGAAATGGCGCAGATTCGCTCCGCGGGTTCAGCCTCGATTTACGAGCCGGTCAGCGAAGACACAATCGACAGCTTACATGAAGCAATCGAAAAGTCTGGGCTGGATGATTGGGAAAAAGAAAATCTCATTGGTAGGCTCGTCGCGGCCGGAGACAGGCCCGACCTTTACCACGAAACGGCCGCCGGCTTCACCGAGGCGATGCGGTCATGGGAGCAAAAGGTTCTCGGCGAGCAGGACGCCGCTCGCACAGAGGAATTCCGAAAGGGAGCGCACGAGGACCTGTCGAAACTCGACCGAACGTGGAGGCCGCAACTTCAGGCCGACATCAACCGTTACACCGCCGGCGGGCCTGACTTGTCGAAAGACTTTGTCTATCGCGACCCGACGTATGCGAACGCGATTTCGTCCGTGGACAACTCCATCAATCGTGCCACGCAGCGGGCGCAGGCGAACGCGGCGATTACCGCAGCCAACGCGGGTGTGGCGAGTTCCGGCAAGAACATCGGCGCAATCGGCGGTATGGAAGTCGCTGGCGCGGCCGAGAAGGGTCGTGCGCGTGCGGGCGCGTATGAAGGCGCTCACCAAGACCTGTCTGCCGCGCGCGGACGGTTGCAGGGATTCGACACCGAACTCGCCGGGCAGCGGTCGGCCATCAACTCGGGGTATCAGCCCGCGCTCGGGAACATCAACAGCTTCATTTCGTCCCGGCCGCAACCGAACTGGTTCTCTCCGGCGGCGACCCAGCAGGATTCCTATGCCTTCCAGCGTGGCGACCAGAGGGCGCAGACCGCTTCTGACATCGGGGCTTTCAATGCGGTCAGGCAGCCGTTCGATAACGCCGTCAGCGCCGGCACTGATTTCGCCAGCGGCTGGCTGCCGGGCGGCCGCAACTAAGGGCGGCAAAATGTCTCACCTCGACGGAACACCATGCCCGATCCAGCAGCCGGCCGGCGCGGCTGAGATGCTGGATGCGGAGAGAAAAAAACAGGAGCGCCGTCGGACGCGCGAGCTCGCCCGAAGATGTTTCACTTTCCGGCGGCCGGAATTCCTGTGGCTACATGAGGCGTGGTCGAGCGAACCGGGATTCGCGAGCGGAAATGCGGCGGGTCAGGACGGAGGCACCGGGGCGCACTCGACGGCCAACGCCGATTGACCGAGTTCTCAGTTTGAATCATGCGGCGCACTGCGGACAGTTTTTTGAACACGGGACGCAATGCTTCAGCACTTGACCAAACTCATGAACAATCGCCGCTATCAATTCCTGTTGAAGATCATCGGGTAGGTTACTTGCACAATGGAGAACGCCATAAATGCCTTCAGAGGGATCATCAAGAATCGGATCGGGTCGCGGGTTGAGTTGGAGCGGGGGTACTTGGCGTAATTGGTGACAGGAAAGATAACACACCCCCGGCAAGTCTCCTGAAGGATGCTTGAAGTGTTCGGCAAATTGGGTGATCGAATGCTTATCCTCAAGCAGTTCTGATCGAAGGTAATATGAGAGTGATGTTTCCAGCTTCTTCGGTCTGAAGGCGCTGGCCGTGACTACCCCTCTTGGGGCTTGGCTTTTGTAAGGAATCCGGCGCAGAAGGTGAGCATCGTCGGCGAGTGAACCGGAGCCTACGAATTCAGCCATGTCGTCAAAACCGAAAGATTATCAAAGTTCGTCAGTGGTTCAGACACCACGCCTGCCCGAACATCGACTTTGCGCACTTCGACAGCATCCACGCCCTGAGAGGGAACGATGAAGGATAAGCGCTTTCCTGCTCCGCGACGATGAACAACAATATTCACGCCTCCATCGTCTTCTCCCACAGCAGCCAACTCCAAATCCTCAGGCAAGGTCGAGAGGCCGCGAAATAGATGCTCTAGCAACGAAAGCGCCCTAGCCCTGGCGAAGGGATGAACGCCTACGGATTCAGGATCATCTGGTAATTCAGCGGCTTGGAGGTCACTCTCAATGTTTTCAAGAATTATCTTTACCGCTGACTCAATTCTTTGGATGAACGAGAACGTCCCGAAGCCAAATTCATCTTCATTTAATACGAATCTCTCCGCGAAGGGATCAGGACCTGAGAAGTCATTCGCATCCAATTGCCTGGTCAAGGACGCCGGATCAGAGTCAACCCATGCGCCAATTGAATTCATTTCCCGCGCGATTAGAACCCTGGTTCGACTCCGGGGCTGACGCCTCGTTTGGTCAGACGCGCTGTTCTCAACGAATCGATTAGTCGCTCTGTCGCGAACGCCAGGCGTTTCGATTTGTGACCCGTTCATTGTGTTTGAAGCCCCCAGTCAGTCTTGGCGTTTTCGGAGATTACCGCCAGGAACGTATCCTCAAGCCGCGAGTGAAGGGATACTAGAGTATCGAAAGGATTTGCTGTGGAGTTTTCTAGAGTCTTGCCGGCCACGGTCAAGATACGAAATCTGGTCTCCTTCGATGTGCTCCCTGCTTTTTCCTGGGTTGAAAGATCGAGGCGAAGATCGACACCATCGGTCTCGCGCCAGCTCAAGGTGAAATTATGAATCTTGTCAACTCTCCCGCCCCGAAGCAATGGTGCTTGAGCGCACTCCGAAAGCACATCAGTCAACTTCTCGATTTTGCCGCCTGGAGTCGCCAGACTAATGTAACCTAGATTCACGACGGCCACGATTTGGGCGTGAGTTTTTTGCTCGGCCGTACCAATCTCCTCAAGTATGACCCCGACAAGGGTTCTGAGCGACTCACAAAGAGCGACGAAACCAGGGTAAGCTGCGCCGGATCGGGCGGTCCATCTGAGCGCGAGTAGCTGCATTTGCATCGTCAGTTCCAGCCCGATGGCGTTTCCAACGAATTTTGCGCCTTGGATTGCCACGGGCGAGATGCCCGCAAGCGACCAAGTGCCAGCACCAGGCGGCACCTCCAGCCCGTCCAAGTCCGCGAGGCCAGTAAACTGCTTCTCTTGGAGGAATCGGTCTTTTAGTCGAATGATGTTGTTTAGCGTGATATCGAACGGCACCGAAATGGTAAGGCGCACCACCGTTTCAACGTGAGGAAGCCTCTCAAACCTCATCGCCATGCCTTCACCCCTTCTCCCCAACGGTTTATACAGCTACACGTTTCGGAGTTCAATCAGCGCTCCATCCCTTCCATCGGGGGATGGCTTTTACAGGCTATGGCTCAGGATTAAGGTTCTGGCAAAGCCCCATAATGGGCTTCTCGCCTGAAACCCGCCAAGGAGTTCCGGGCGCGGCAAAGCCGGGCAGGCTGGTTCTTGCGCCACCTGCTCAATGCAGCGGTCGGCGGCGATGATCTCAATGTGTCATACTCACGCACCATCAAATCGCTTCACATATTTTTTCCACGGGTTGTGCGCCATTACGATGTTCCTCCAAAAGCAGCGAGAAAACCGGCCCGCGAAGTGCCGTTCCGACGCCAGTTTCCTCGGTTTAGATTCCCTCTCGCTCGTCACGCGAGTCGATTCGGCTAGAATCGGGGGCAGACGGACCGTCTCGGGCAACGTGGTGTAGAATTGAGATACGCAAGTCCGCGAAGACGGGTCTTTTTTTGAAGAGCGAGGCCACATGAACACGACGATGACCATGCCACAGAGCCAAACAACGGAGAACGCTGAAACGGAGCGCCGGGATCACGATCGTGCGACCGGGCGATTCGTCCGCGGCAATCAGGTGGCGCGCAAGCCCAGGCGGCCGGAGGTTAAGGTGCCGCCCGCGCCGGCGGGACTGATCCAAGCCGGGCTGGAGGCTCTTTGGGCGCCGACATTCAAGCGCGCCGCTGAAGGCTCTGCGTCACACGCTCGGCTCGTATTGGCGATGCGAAAGGCGTCGGCCGAAGAGCTGTTAGGAGATGAGTACGACATGGACGCAGAAGTTGACCGCATCCTGAGCGCTCACGGCTGAGGGCGGGCGGCCGACCGACCCAAGAGGAGGCACCCCCATGCGAATGTTTTGGCTCGTCGGGCTCTTGTTGATAGCTGGGTGCGGCACGGGCGTTGCCGATCTTGGTGTGCCAACCGGATTCTCGGCGACTGACCTGGACGGTGAATGGCGATACACCATCCCGGATTTCGGCAGCAGCTTTTGCATGTTGATTGAGGGCGGCCTGGTGACAAATCTGTCGTTCGCGTGTTCGGGTGAGCCATTGCCCAGTCCGATTCATGTGGTCGTAACCGGCGACCGCGTCATTATCACCGAGAGCGAGTGGCTTGCGTCGTGTAACAACATCCGCACGTTCGATGTTGTGCGGCAGGCTGACGGCACCTTTATTGGGACAAGATCGTCCGAAGCAATCTGCTTGGAGGGGACGATGGCTCCACTCACCAACGAAGTGATAATGGAACGCATGGCGTTCTAGCGCGACACCGGCCACACCATTTTAGCTCGTCGCCGCTAGACGTTCGGGTCAGGGCATCCGCGAGGGAAGGCACCCATGCGAACGACGTTTTGGATCGTCGGCCTTTTGCTTCTAGCAGGTTGCGACACCGGCCTGGGTGTCCCGGCGGGGTTCACTGCGACTGACCTCGATGGATACTGGCAAATCACGAGTTCCGGCGGCGGAGTAAATTGCCTCACCATCTCGGGCGGCATTATCGTCGATAAAGACGGGTTCTGTGATCCGGCATGGTTTGATTATCCTCACGACGATTCGCGGACATTTGTGAACGGCGACCGCATCACGTTTGTCATCGATATCATTTTTGACGACGGAAGCGGGTTCAACCAATCGATCTATGAACTTGAACGCCAATCGGACGGGACGCTCGCGGGGACTTACACATCTTCGTTCGAGAGGCACCCCGACCTGGTGTACGGCGCGACGTTGCAGCGATTGTCTCGCTGAGACTCACCGCCTGAGCCAGACCGTCTCCACTCTCGAAATACGACAAACCCGCCGACGATTGACGACGACCACGACAATCTGACGCCTGTGATTTGTTTGGGCGGTTCGACAGTTTCCGAGTCCTAACCGTTCAGAGTTTCGCCCCTACCGATTCAGCTTTCTTCTCTCAGTTCCCGCCTAGTCGCTCATAACCCCAGCCTGATTCATTGATTACGTTCGTGTCGCTGGCCTTTGGCGAGCGGCCGCTTCACCCCCCAAGCAGCTCGCTATCCAACTCGAAAGTCCTCTGGTGCCAGTACGGCGGCATCGCTCAGCGGTGGGGACGGCGCGCGCGGAAATCCGCCTCCGACCCAACTTCAACATCCATGTGACGACAACGACTGTATGGGGGAGTGCCGCATCGAATGCGACCAACTCCCCGGAAATATAGCGAACCCTGAGGGAGACAAAAATGGGTGTGGAACTCTGGAACATTCAAGAGACGGCTAAAGCGCTGCGGGTGTGCGAAAAGTCTGTCGCAAGCTATGTGAAGTCGGGCCAACTCACTGCGGTCAGGTTAGGCACGGCGCTCAGATTTTCTCCGAGCGATGTGGCCGATTTCATTTCCCGGAAGAAAGTCGGTCCGGCAGCCGAAACCGCGATCGCGAGCTGATGATGTTGCGGGCACCAAATGCGAAAAGGCCGGCGGGGGCCGAGCCTTTTCGCGAAAACCTGGAGGTATTGTTGTGCGTGCGAAATTATATGCGATCCAACATCAAGTTCAACCTTTAGCGGACCGCTGGATTGACAGTGCGGACCGGTACGTGTCGGCGTTGCACTGCTTGATTCGCGACGGTGTTCGACCGTCTGAAGTTGTTCGCGAATACATTCTGACCCCGGATTTTTTTCCGACCGAAACTCATCGAACTCTCGCGCGGGCCATGATGGGACTCGCGGTCGATTTTGAGATAGGGAAGCCCGCCGACCTGGCGACGTTGCGGACACGCGCCGAAGCGCTCGGCTACGTTCCCGATGCGGGCCAATTAAACGAAAACGACAAGGACCTCATTGATGAACTGGGGTTGATCTGCGGCTCCGGCGCCGGTTTGGCCGCATGGATTTGCGAATTGCAGGAGTGCCGTCGGAAAGCCGCTCAAGTGGCTCGACTCTGGAAGCGACTCCGAGACCTCTCCGATGACGGTGGGCGGCCGGTTGCCGTTCATTCAAAGCCCATTCCGTCCCGTCTTCCTTCACGTTGCGCAGCCCCACGTCGCAGACTGGTCGTGACGGCATGACGGATCGTCCGAACACCGAAGGCGAACCTGCGGCTCCTAGGGCTTCAGGGTGGACGACGCCGAAGGACCCGATTCTACGGCTTTTGCGCTACTGTCACGAAAAAGAGTTGACCGCCTTGGACACTCTCGCGGCCGTGGTTGTCTTCCGGCTACTTTGCAAGGGTAAAAAAGCCCTTGGTCCGACACTTCTCGCGTGGTTGGCTGGGTGCGAGCCTGCGCATGCAAAGCACATCCTGAGGCGCCTTTCAAACGCCGGCATTCTGACAACCGTCTATCGACCCAAAGGCCGGCCAGCCGTCCGCCGACTGGCCAACCCGGTAGTAAGCGCTACCGGGTGCCGGGTATCAGGCGCTACCGGGGCGCAGGCGCTACCCGGTAGTGGGCGCTCGCAGAACCCGGTAGCGCCTAAACACCCGACTACTAAGAGTAGACAGCCGCCGCGCTTGAGGCAGGCGGCCATAGATAGAAACGCAATCGATTTGCCATCGATGCTGGATGTCCCGACGGCAAGGGGGAATGGGCATGTCTAAAACCCTGCCGCCGAAATACTCATCCCACTTGGCGTCAGAACCTGAGGCGCCCGTACTGCTCTTCTCATTAAAGGAACACTCGTTGGGGGCAATTGTCGCGGACGCGCGGACATGGGAGCCAGCTCAATATGTTCCCAGCGGAATTCTAGCCGTAGATGATGCCTTGGGCGGCGGCCTTCGGCAGGGCGGGGTCACGTTGCTAGTCGGCAGGAGCGGTCGCGGCAAAACGACGCTGGCGGTGCAAACTGCTTGGCATTGCGCGCGTGCGGGCATCCCGGTTTGTTTCTACTCCATGGAGATGAGCGGGGCGGACGTAGCCAAGCTGATATGTTCCCAGGTGACCGGCGTTGCGCGGCGAGGCATTGACCGCGGCGACCTGACCGCATCTCAAGCTGAGCGCGTTATGGCCGCGCGGGATGCGATGGCATCGTGGCCGATGACAATTCTCGATTCGAGTTGCCTGCCTCATGGGTTGACTCGCCGCGAGATTGAACAAATCACGACCATCGGACGTGAGGCTTTGGGCTGGCGTCTCGTGGTCGTGGATTACCTGAACCTGATTGCGAACGACGGGTCTGACACCACCGAATATCAGACAGACGTCCTGAACTCCACCGCGATTAAGCGTGTCGCGCAGGCAAATGATGTGGCCGTTCTCTGCATCGCGGCTTTGCGGAAGAGCGCCGTCATGGCCGCACGCGACAAGGCGAAAGGTGCGAATAACTCGCGGCCCGTCACGTTGGATGACGTTCTCGGCGCTGGTCGTCTCGTGTACGACGCGACGGCCGTGCTGCACGTTAACGGGATATCCGACGAAAACGGGAACCGTCTCGAAGTTGAAATACTCAAGAGTCGATTCTCCGCACAACAGGACGGGCCGCTGTCGTTGGATTGGCATCCTGAACACGGCAGAATCGAATCACCCGTCGCGAATTACCAATATGCCGCCGGCGATGAACGCGAGGAAGCCGAAGATCATCTGGAAGCTGAGGCGGCCCACACGACAAGCGAACCCTTATTGGCGGCCGGTGTCACTGATTCGCAAAACGGGCGTGCCCGTAAAGGAGCGTTCTCGTGAGGACGACCATAGAACACCCTGCACTCTCCCGCGTGAAGAATTCGGATAGTCGGCAGCAGCGAGCGGTGAACTGGCTGAGTGCTGCGCTCTCCAACGGACCCAGAACGCAACGGTTTATCCTCAAAACTGGAAAGGCCGCCGGCTACTCGGAAGTGGCGTTGCGCGAGGCGCTGCAGGTGATAGGCGGGTCACACTGGCACCCCTTCGCGAAGATGTCTCACGGCGGCCTGTGGTGTCCGCCAGAAGATTCGGAGACGCCATGAACGGCCCTGCCCTGGCACTGATAGCGGAATGTCGGCGACTCGGCATCAACATTGCTGCCGAGGGAGACAGGCTTTGCTATTGGCCGACGTTTCGGATGCCGAGAGCGCTCGCGGCTCGCATCAGGGCAAACATGCCGGCCGTTCTCGCGATACTTTCACTGACGCGGGCGCGCACTGTAGGAGACCAAGTATGCACGGAACAAGCGGGGATTATCGACGCTGTCCCTGGCGGAGTTGCGCCCGGTTATCAGCGGTTGATGTTCGAGGAAGAAACAACATGACGACACCCGTTGATACCGCTGCGAAGCTCGCTTTTGCCGATGCCGTCCTGAAGTCAGAAGACGAGACGACGATCTTGACGATCCTCGGGAAGACGGTTGTCGAACTCTCCGAGAAATATCGCCGCGGTGGGTTCGCCAGCATCGAGCAGCCGACGACGCCGACCGGCCCGCGACTCACAGCCTATGTCGATGGTGGCGCACGAATGGATCGCAAGGTTGCCGGCTGCGGCGCGGTCATTCGGAACCATACCCAAGAGCTGGTTTATTCCGGGTCGTTCTTCCTGGGCGAAACGACCAGCAACCGGGCCGAATACTATGGCCTGATTCGTGCGGCCGAAGCTGCACTTACCGGCAACGCGAGCCAGTTTTCGGTTCGCACCGACAGCATGCTCCTGGCGATGCAGGTTTCTGGAAAATGGAAAACAAAGCACCCGGAGATAAAGCCGCTTCGAGACAAGGCCCTGGCGTTACTCAACAGAATTCCGCGGTGGGATATTTCCCACATTCCACGTTCACAGAATGATGAGGCCGACGCTTTGGCGACTCGTGCGATGGATGAGCGGCGGGATGAGGTGACGGTAGATAGGCTGCTCCCCCGGACCGGCGATGACACGGCCGCGGCATGACTTCGACAAAAAATATTTTGAGTGAACGAAAAAAAGTCTTGACTTCGGCGCGTGGAATGTGGTATGGTTAGGACACTTGAACTCTTGGGCATCTCTCTGAGATTCCCAAAAACAAATTGAAACTCCCGCGTCGGCGTGGCGGCATCCGTGAGGACCGCAACGCTTCCAAGAGGCGTAAGTACACGCAGGCGCGGGCACGCGCTCTCACGAGCGCAAGGAGAGATGACAATGGAAACGACAACCGCAACACTCACCACCGCCCCCCAGACCGGCGACGCCAACGAAGTCCACGAAGATGAGCGGCCGAAAATCATCGGCGAAAACGTTCAAGACATGACGGTGCTTCACATCGCCGAAGCCAACGTGCTCGGGGCCGTCGGCAACAATCTGCGCCGCCTGTACGAGGCAGCTTGCGGAAACTCCGAGGCCCGCAACCAAGAAGATGGGCTTGGCGACATCCGCGCCGAATTCGCTGCTCAAAACGAAGTGCTCGCGATCGTACTAACAGAGGGCGAGATTGCCGCTCTCATGCGACTTCACCACTCGCATATTGTATTCGCGCGAGCCGATGCAAAAATCAGGCTAGAAAACGCGCGCAAGAAGCTAAAAGCGCGTCAGTGATTCGACAGTCTCGCCCGCGCCGCTCTCATCGGGCGGCGCGGGTTGTTTTCCTTCAACCTTTCGACGGAGGGTCTCGGCGATGACGGACGCGGAAATCGACATACAAGCGGCACCCCTCGGAATAGTTTTGACATCAGCCGAGCGCGCATCACTTCTCGGGAGGAATTCAAACATACGGTTGGAGGCTCGCGCCAGAGGTGCTGAGCGATGCTTGGATGAGCCCCCGTCGATTGACGAGGATCAAACAATCCTGGGAGTGCCCGGAACAAACATGACGGGACAGCGACGATCAAGAATTCGAGACATGATGCGGCGGCGGCTAGCGACCCGCCCGCAACCGCAATAACTCAGTGGATTTGGAGTAACCCCCAAATGGCAAGTCTAATCAACCGCGGCGACGGGCGACGAGCGATCCAGTTTGAAAACCGAGCCGGCTATCGAAAGACGATTGGTCTCGGCAAAATCACGGATGCGGACGCCCGCTCCTACCTCATCCACGTCGAGGCGCTCGTGGCCAATGTTCATTCCGGCGGGATTGTGGCAATCCCACAGAAAACGGCCGAATGGCTCGGCGCCATCGCGGAGTCATTGCGCCGCAAGCTCGTGGCCGTCGAACTTATCGCGGCATCTGCCGACAGTTGGGACGCGATGACTCTTGGCGGCTTCCTCGAAAGCTACGTCGCGGGCCGCGCGGACGTGAAGCCCGCGACCCGAACCGTGATGGGACACACCAAGCGATGTCTCGTCGAATTCCTGGGGGCTGACAAGCCGCTGGCGAGTATCACGGCCGGCGACGCGGACGATTGGCGTCAGTGGCTGATCGGCGATCAAAAGCTCGCGGACAATACCGTCAGGCGTCGATGCGGCATCGCGCGGCAGTATCTCAACGCCGCGAAGCGCAAGCGGCTGGTTGCCGAAAATCCATTCGACCATCTTTCCGTCACGGTGCGCGGGAGTAGTCTGAAGCGCCGGCACTACGTCTCGCCGGCCGACGCCGCAAAGGTTATGGACGCGTGTAGTCACGACCCGGAGTGGCAAGCCCTCTTTGCCCTGGCTCGGTGGGGCGGCCTCCGCGTGCCCAGCGAAGCAATGGCGTTGAAATGGACCGATGTGAATTGGGAACGCAACCGGATTTGCGTCAAGAGTGCAAAAACAGAACACCACGGCGACGGTCACGGCGAACGAGTGATCCCGCTGTTTCCAGAACTCCACAAGGCGCTACAGGCAGCGTACGACGCGGCCCCCGAGGGCGCGACGTGGGTCATCGAACGCTATCGCGATCCGAAGCAGAACCTTCGGACTCAGTTGAAGCGATTCATCCGCCGCGCCGGCCTGGCCCCCTGGCCCAAACTCTGGGTCAATCTCCGGGCCAGCCGCGTTACCGAACTGGCGTCACAATATCCGTCGCACGTTGCGGCGGCCTGGTGCGGGCATTCCGTCGCCATCGCTCAGGAGCATTACACGTCGGTTCGGGATGAGGATTTCGACAAAGCGACCATGCAGCGCTGCACAGGCGCTGCGGAAAGCGACGTAACCGAAGGGAACAGAGCGGAAGCGACTATCGCGAAACACGCGTTTTCTAACGGGAATCTCGCGTTGTGCGGTGTCGGTGCGGATGCACCTATGGGCGATGAGGGACTCGAACCCCCGACCCCCTCGGTGTAAACGAGGTGCTCTGGCCAATTGAGCTAATCGCCCGGCGGTTTGAGTTATGGTAGCGGGGCGGGTGAGCCGTAACAAGATTTGACGGTATGGGGCAGCGCAGGCCAGTGTGGTTCTGGCTGCGCGGCGGTAAGGGCGCTGAGTCGCCGCGCGCCAGGTCGCGCGCCGCATCGCATCATAGTCGAATTCGGATTACGATCATTGCTCGCCTCGCTAGCGCTTCGGCCTCGGAATGTCCCGCGTCCGGCAGAGCGCCGGACGCCACGGGCGAATGATCTGGAGGAAATCGGTGAAGAACAGTTGCAAAGTACATATGGCGCAGACGGCCGGGTCGATGCGCGCGACTTTCGTTCTGCTGGCGGCGATCGTCTTTTGTGCCCCCGCCTGCATGCCCTCGGGAAGCTTCAAGATCACGACGATTCCGGAGAACCAGACGCTGCGCGAGCGCGTGGTCATCAAGGACAAATTCTGGACGAGCAACCGCGTGGCGATCATCGACATTCAGGGTCTGCTGATGAACGCCCACGCCAACAGCCTGTTCTCCGAAGGCGAGCACGTCGTGTCGTTCACGGTGGAGAAGCTGCAGAAGGCGGCCGACGACCGGCGGGTGAAGGCAGTCGTGCTGCGGGTGAATTCGCCGGGCGGCACCGTGACGGCCAGCGACACGCTGTATGAAGAAATTCTCGCGTTCAAGCAGAAAACGAAGAAGCCGGTGGTGGCCTATTTTCAGGATGTGGCCGCCAGCGGCGGATATTACCTGTCGTGCGCGGCGGACGAGATCATCGCCCAGCGGTCGACGGTCACGGGGTCGATCGGGGTCATCATGCAAATGGTTGATGTGTCCGGGGGGCTCTCCAAGCTGGGAATCACCACCGACGCCATCACCTCGGGGGAGTACAAGGATGCCGGTTCGCCCTTCCGGCACATGACCGTCGAGGAGCGCGAGCTGTTCCAGACGATGGTGAACGGCTTTTATGCACAATTTGTGGATGCCGTCGATACGGGTCGGCCGAATCTCTCGCGTGAGGAAGTCGTAAAGCTGGCCGACGGAAGGGTTTACCTCGCGCAGCAGGCGCTGGATGCCGGGTTGATCGACCGTATTGGCACGCTTCACGACGCGATTGACGTCGCCAAGCGGCGGGCTGGGATTGAGGATGCCCACGTCGTTCTATACCACCGCCCGCTTACATGGGCGCCGAACGTCTACGCACAGTCGCCCGCTCCTCCGGCGGCCGGTGCGACGATAAACCTTTTGAACATCAATACCTCTTCAGACTGGACAGTGAGGCCCCGCTTTCTGTATATTTGGGATTGTCAGTCTCAGGGAATTTGAGGGTCGCCCCGCTTGCCCATCGGCTGGGAAGCGGCATCTTCGGCGATCTATCATCTAGTTATGTCGTAGGACTGTCGTGCGACCTGGAGTGGGTTTCACGTCGACTTGCTGTGTTGTCGTTTGGCCAGGAGCGGTTTTCATGCCGCTGCAGCAGAAGTGTAATTCCTGCGGGCGCACCCTGATCCTCGAAGAAGTCTTCCGAGGAGCATTCTGTCGCTGCAAGCATTGCCGGCGTCTCCTGCGGGTTCCGGCGGCGCAACCCAGGACTCGCACGGCGCCGCGACCCGAGCATCCCGAATATCAACTTTATGATCTGGCCGACGCTCCGCCTGCGGCCGTGCAAGCGGTCACGTCGCCGGCCGTCGTGCCTGTGATCGTGAAAGTTCCCAAGGCGGTCACGGGGAAGTTGACGCGACTGCGGCTGGTTGCCTCATTCGTGCTGACGGCGTCGAGCTCGCTGGGTGTCGCGGTTTGGGCGCTGACCGGCCCGCCGGCGCCTCATCAGGGCGTCGTTGTTCCGCTTGCGGCATCGCTTGATAAGCTCGATGACGGAGGCGAGATTCCCGAGAATTTCGCCGCGGAAAATCCGCGGCTGGCGATCGCGCGGATGGACCCGCTGCGGTCGTATTTCGGGATTCCACTGCGGGGCAAGAAAATCGGTTACGTCATGGATGGCGACGCCACGATGTCACCCTATGGCGAGAAGCTGGCTTTCGTCACGAATTCGGTCAACGGCGCCATGAGCAAGGACGTCAGGGGCTTCGGCGTCGTGCGGGCCGAGGGCAATCGCCGCGCCGTCCGCGTCATCGAGGACGTGCAGCCGGCGCGACAGGGGGCGGCCGGGGGGATGATGCTGTCGGGTCGCCTCGCGGCGGACGAGACAAATCTGACGCGCGCCTATGCCGTGACCCGCGAGTGGCACGCGGACGAATTGTTCATCGTTCTGTCGAAGTGGTTGCCGGCGGTGGAGGTGAGCGCCCTCGAGCAGTTGGCCGCGCAGGGCGAAGCCGTCACTCACGTCATCGCACTGGGTCATGCGGCCGAGAACGTGAACCTGCGCCGCGTGGCCGAAGCCGGCGGGGGCCAGTTCGTGGCGATTTCCGACGGGCTGCTCGATGCGCTGGTCGGCCGTCACGAGAAGGCCGGCCCCGAGTCGGCGCCTCCAGAGCCGTCTCACTGACCCGTGAGGCCGCGAAACT